>JABHKC010000233.1 GCA_018692315.1 Bacteroidota bacterium
ATATTTTGTTAACTTTGCAACTTGAAATTTAGTTCGTTGAAAATATTGAAATTACAAAATCCGTAGTACCCGAAAAACGAATCCTATGAACGTAATATGCTCATATGTAGGCAGATATAAAATATTGTTCTCAACTTGGGATAACATCTTTTATTTTCAACAGATTTTTATTAAACAACTTTTTATCATACTCAGTAGCACTAATTTGCTCAGCTTGTATTTCACCTTGTCGCAACCACGCTGATATTGCATGAGGTTCAAAAGTATGTTTTAATGATGTATAAGCTGCTACTTTTAATTCCTTTTCTATGTATAATTTTTTCCATGCTTCACATGATGATATTGAGAAGTACTCAAACAAGTTAATGGTTTTTTCTTCTATTTTTCTTGTTTTAGGCAACCAATTATTTTTTGACATTTCAGCATATGGAAACTTTCTTGTCCATACTTCAGCTTGTACAACTGCATATTTCCTTTGCTCTCTAGCTTTATATTCATTATATCTTGCTTGTTTATTAATCCAGAAATAAGCAGGAATTTTAGTAATATTTTCAAACAAAATTGCCATTTCAGGAGTAAGTGAACTATTACCTTTTAAGACTGCAATAATTGTCTGCTCTGGCTTTCCAGTACGTATTGCAAATTCTTTTCGGCTCATCTTCATTTCTTCCAATTTCTCATTAAGGGTCTCGCAAGGATGAAATACTATTTCAGGGTAATATTCATTTAATGTGGCCATAATTTATCCCTCCTTATGATAATTTGTTATTTCAATTATTTCTACACTTTTAATTTCAATTAAAACTTGTTTGCTATCATCATTCTTTGGTATTGGATTTTTAGCAGGCCTAAATATTAGCCTATACGGTTGATCCAAATCACAAGACCATTGGTCTTTTCTGTTTTCAGATAACTGATGAAAACATCCAGGCAAATGTTCTAAGTCAATAAAACTCTCAACAGCAACCATATCGTCTAATCTTTTTTTATAAAGCTTTGCTCTTCTTGCACCCATTTTTTTTTACTGCTATGCTATAATTGTTAGCATATTTTTTCAATTTCCTATCGGCAAAAATAATAATCATTTTTCAGAAATAAATATTATTAACAGAATGTATTAATTAAAATATCTTAGCTGATAGCAAATTCTTTTAAAAACCATTCTTTTCTATATGCAATGATAATCATTAAAAGGGAGATGCTGAAAAAATATTCAAAGTGTTAATTTACAATCAGTATCCTATGATTTTCTAATTTCAGGAACTAATTAAAGCCAAAGAAAATAAAAACTAAATTTCTAATTATTAAATTAAAAAAAATATCTATTTTTGCAGGCTCAAAATTTTTTGATAATTTTTAATGAATTAATAAATGGCAACATTAGAAAAAATAAGGAAAAAGGGACCATTAGTAGCAATTATTATTGGGATCGCATTAGTAGCATTTATTCTTGGCGATTTTTTGTCTTCAGGAAAATCAATGTTTACTGATTCACAAAACGAAATGGCAAAAGTTTTTGACAAATCAATTTCATATACCAACTATTTCGAGCAAATAGAAAGATTGAGACAAATTTATATAAACAATCAAGGAGGAAAAACTACTATTGATCCTGAAACAGAAGAAAGTATCAGAAAGCAAATTTGGGACGAAATTATCAAAACTGCTGCTATGGAGAATTCCTACAACGAGTTAGGATTAGGCATTCACCCTGAAGAACTTTTCGAACTTACTCAAGGTCAGAATTTACATCCTATAGTTCAGCAAATTTTTCAAAACAAAGAAACCGGACAGGTTGATAGAACCCAGATTATCAACTTTTTGAAAAACATGGATAGCGAAGAAGCAATAGATTCAAAAAATTATTGGTTATTCCTTGAAGAACAAATTGTTACTTCTCAAGTTTTTACAAAATATATGAACCTTGTGAAAAAAGGAATGTATGCAACCAACTTCGAAGCAAAAGCAGCATTAGAAGAAAAAACCCTTGAAGCAAATTTCGACTTTATTGTTCAAAAATATAATACTATTTCTGATAGTGCAATAAACATTTCAGAACAAGAGGTACAAGAATATTACGAATCGCACAAGAAAAAATATCAACAAGAAGCTTCACGCGATATTTCATATGTTACTTTTGATGTTATAGCATCGACTGAAGATGACAAACTTGCAAAAGAAGCATTAGACAAACTAATTCCAGAATTTGTGGAAGCAGAAAACGATATGCAATTTATAAATCTAAGCTCAGACGAGTCGTATGACGAAACAAACTACAAGCAAGGTGTACTTCCTGAAATGTTAGATACTTTTGCATTTAGTTCCGAGATTGGAGAAACGTACGGACCATATAAAGAAAATAATACCTACAAAATTGCTAAATTATCTGCAATAAACTTTTTACCGGATTCGGTAAAAGCAAGTCATATTTTGATAAAAGTTGAAACTCAGGAAGATTACACTGCTGCACATACTCTTTTAGACAGCCTAAAATTATTAGCAGAAGCAGGAGCAGATTTTGCCGAATTAGCAAAACAACATTCGCTTGATGGCTCAGCAGCCGGTGGAGGCGATATAGGCTGGTTTAAGGAAAATCAAATGTTGAAACCATTTAACGACTGGTGCTTTGAAGCAAAGGTTGGAGATTTTGGCATTATTGATTCTCAAGCTGGTGTTCATCTTGTTAATTTGAGCGACAGAGGAGAAGAAATTAAAAAAGTTCAAGTTGGGATTGTTCAGATAAAAGTAATTCCGGGAACTAAGACTTATAGAGATATTTACGCCAGAGCAAACAGTTTTGCAGGTAAAAACAGAAATCTTGAAAGCTTTGAAAGTGCTGTTGTTTCAGAAAATCTAACCAAACGTGTTGCTCCAAATCTTATAAAATCTGAGAAAAAAATTGCAGGATTAGAACGTCCTGATATTTTAATAAACTGGGCTTATCGTGCTGAATTAAATTCGGTTTCTCCTGTTTTCGATCTTGCAGATAAATATGTAGTTGCTGTTCTTACAGGATTGAGAGAAAAAGGAATTGCCCCACTCCAACAAATACGCCAACAAGTTGAAGCAGAGGTAATCAAGAGCAAAAAAGCTGAACAGATTATTTCAAATCTTGAGACAGAAATTGCTGCAAGTAAATCGCTTGAAGAAATTGCTGCAAAAATTGAATCGAATGTAGAAAAAGCTGAAAGCATTAATTTCTCTGCTTTTCAGGTGCCGGGAGCAGGAGTAGAGCCAGAATTAATTGGAGCAGTTTTAAATTCTGAAGAAAACAAAATTTCTAATCCTGTCATAGGAGCAAACGGAGTTTATGTTTTCAAAATAACTTCAACAAATAAAAAAGAAGAAGGCGATTTAGTTGCCGAGCAAACCAGACTAACAACAGGTGCCCAATCAAGATCTGAATATCAGACCTACGAAGCAATAAAAAAACTTGCAAATATTGTCGATAACAGATAAAAAACAATTTCTATACAAAAAAGCCCAGGTTAAATTTTAGCCTGGGCTTTTTTTGTTTTGGTAAAATCAAAACTTCTGTAACACAATAACATTTTTATAATGCTCGTATCGTTCCAATATTTCAGTTACATAATTATAAGTTTCAATTCCCCGACAGTATCCATGCTGAACAACAGGATCATGATAATATTTGGGTTGTGATTTTTTTATTAGATAATAATCAACACTTTCGTTCCAAACATCAGGATCTTTTCCATTCTTTTTTGCAAGGGCTCTGGCATCAATTACATGCCCAAGACCAACGTTGTATGAGCCTAATATAAATTTTATTTTTTCTTTTTCATCATCAATTTTTTCAGATAAAACTTGATCGAGCCAAATAAGAAACTTCACGCCAGCTTCTATGTTTTCTTCAGGATTTGCTAAAGAATCTACGCCATATCTCTCTGCTGTAGAAGGCATTAGCTGCATTAATCCATAAGCTCCAGCCCATGATCGTACATTTGGTTTAAATTTCGACTCCTGATAAATTAATGAAGCCAACAGTCGCCAGTCCCAATTTAGATTTTCGCTGAATTTTTTTATAAGTTCGTCATATTCAGAAATTCTGCCACCTGAAATAGAATTATATTCACTTTTTGCAATATTCGCCGAACGGCTATTTCGGAAATACTTATTATAAATATTTCGGAAACGAACTGTTTTCTTAAATTCTATCAACCATTTGTCAATTTCTGTGCGAAGATCATTTGCATCCTTTTTTACAGCCCAAGCCAGATTTTGCGGAAAACTTATAGTGGTTCCAACATCAATATTAGGATAATAAGTTTGATTGACCAAACCAACTATTTCGTCACATACAGTGTAATCTATTTCGCCACTTGCAACAAGAGAAATTAGCTGCTCAGTTTCATAATTCGATAATTCAACTACATTGATGTTTTTACCAATTTCATCAGAAAGCGTAATCAATCTGTCGTAAAAAATAGACTTTTTCTGAACAAAAACTGTCTTGCCTCCAATATCTAACTGATTTCTAATGAGATGATTTTCTAAAGAATGCTTTTTTAGTTTTTCCCAGCCTTCGGGTTTTCGTTGAACCAAAACTTGTCGGGTCTGGTTATGTGGCTCAGTGAATGCAAATCGTTTGGCCCTATCTTTTGTTACAGTAAGGTTCATTGCAATAATATCGCATTCTCCGTTTTGCAAACAATTGAAAGTTTCTTCCAAATCGTTACTCACAACAACTTCTAGTTTTACGCCAATATATTCTGCAAATATTTTCAAAAGCTCGTAATGGTAGCCCATTGGTTCGCCTTTATACACAAAATAATTTGTTGAATTATAATCGGTTACGGCAACAAATTTTCCCTCAGATAAAATGTTTGTAAGGTTTTCAGTTTTTGTAGTATCCTGAGTAATATTTTGTTTGCTGGATTTGCTATTGCATGAAAAAATTAATGGAAATATTACAAAAAATATTATTCTGACAAGAAATTTCTGCTTAATAATTAATACCATATCGCATATTTTAATAATATTTATAGTACGAATATAACCAAATAAGTTTATTATTCAAATTTTGCGGATTGTAGCCTCACAATTTTATTGGCAAAATCTTTTTTTGAGGTGCTGAAATGAAATGTTTTGGTGATAGCTATCTGTAAGCTAAAATACTAAATTGCATTATCATAGGCTGTTCTTCGAAAACCTTAGGAAACAAACTCCTTCGAAAGTTTCATGAAAATAACCTTTTTTGCCATCTAAAGGTAAATTGAATTTGTAAAAGGCTAAATGTCCGATTTGCGTTTTTACATGTTATTGCGTACTGAATATTAACAATTTAGATTAATTTTGTTTTCTTTTTCTTGATAAAAAGAAACAAAAATCAAGGCTACAGATAATTTTGATAAAAATTATAGGCGTTGGCCAGAAAAAATGGAGGGCGAGCGATGGCATTTGGGTTGTAGCATCATTTTTTCTTGACATTTTGTTACTTTTATGTCAAGACAAAAGTAAATGATAGGACAATAAACTGAACTTTATATTTCATAATTATAGGATGAAAGTTAATTTCCAGCACCTCAAAAAAAGATTTAGCCATTTTTAAAAATAAGACTCACAAACAACGATTTTTTATATATTTGCCAGATTTTTTAAAAATGATTATCAACAGAGATGGCAAAAAAATTTCCTGTATATAAACAATTAGATCTTTCACAAATAAATAAAGATATACTAAAGATTTGGGAAGAGAACAATACATTTGAAAAAAGTATAAGCTCGAGAGAAGGTCAAAAGTCTTTCGTTTTCTACGAAGGACCACCATCTGCAAATGGAAAACCTGGCATTCATCATGTAATGGCACGAAGCATAAAGGATATTTTTTGCAGGTATAAAACTATGCAAGGATTTCATGTAAAAAGAAAAGCTGGTTGGGATACACATGGTCTGCCAATAGAATTGAGCGTAGAAAAAACCCTTGGCATTACAAAAGAAGATATTGGAAAAAAAATCTCAATTGAAGACTACAATAAAGCTTGCCGAAAAGATGTAATGAAATATACCGATCTTTGGGAAGAACTTACATTAATTATGGGATATTGGGTAAATATGGACGATCCATATATTACCTACGATAACAGATATATCGAAACTTTATGGTACCTTTTGAAAAAACTTTACGAAAAAGGCTATTTGTACAAAGGACATTCAATTCAACCATATTCCCCGGCAGCAGGTACTGGTCTGAGCACTCACGAATTGAACCTACCCGGCTGCTACAAAGACGTGAAAGACACAACATGCGTAGCACAATTTAAGATTGTGAGAAATCAGGATTCTGAGTTTTTGTACGACAACTCAAACGATGATGTATATTTTCTGGCATGGACAACAACTCCATGGACACTTCCTTCTAATACAGCTTTAGCTGTAGGTCCGAAAATTGATTACGTAAAAGTCAAAACTTATAATCAATATACCGGAAAACAAATTTCTGTTATTCTTGCAGAAGATTTGTTTACACAGCATTTTTCTAAAAAGAATAAAGATTTAAAACTTGAAGATTATAATACAGGAGATAAAAAAATTCCATACGAAATAATTTCAGAACATATTGGTAAAGATTTCAATGGAATAAGATACGAACAAATATTGAAGTTTCATCAACCTACTGATGGAGATGCATTTAGGGTAGTACTCGGTGATTTTGTTACAACAGAAGATGGGACAGGAATAGTTCATATAGCACCAAGTTTTGGAGCCGACGATTACAGAGTTGCTGCACAAAATGGAATTGGCTCGCTTACTTTGGTCGATAAGCAAGGGAAATTTATTGATGGTTGTGAAGAAATAAGCGGCAGATTCGTAAAAAACAGCTACGATGAAAATCTTACTGAAGCCGATCCTACTGTAGATGTAGATATTGTTGTAAGACTGAAAAAGGAGAATAAAGCCTTCAATATCGAAAAACATGAGCACAATTATCCGCATTGCTGGCGAACTGACAAACCAATCCTATATTATCCATTAGATTCTTGGTTTATAAAAACTACTGCAGTACGCGACCGAATGATTGAACTAAACAACACAATCAATTGGAAACCACCTGCTACAGGCTCAGGCAGATTTGGAAAATGGTTAGAAAATTTAGTCGATTGGAATCTCTCACGTTCAAGATATTGGGGCACACCACTACCCATTTGGGTTTCGGAAGACAAAGAAGAAAAAATCTGCATTGGATCTGTAGAAGAACTAAAAAAAGAAATTGACAAATCTGTTGAGGCCGGATTTATGCACAAAAACCCAATTTCGGAATTTGAAGTTGGAGATAATTCAGAAGATAATTATAACAAAATTGACCTACACAAACCATTTGTTGATGATGTAGTTTTGGTTTCGCCAACTGGCAAAAAAATGTTCCGTGAGAAAGATTTGATAGATGTTTGGTTTGATTCCGGTGCAATGCCATACGCTCAATTGCATTATCCATTTGAGCATAAAGACGATTTTGAGCAATTTTTTCCATCCGATTTTATAGCCGAAGGAGTTGACCAAACTCGTGGTTGGTTTTTCACCCTTCACGCAATTGCTGTGATGCTCTTTGATTCTGTTTCTTTCAAAAATATTATTTCGAACGGCTTGGTTCTCGATAAAGATGGAAATAAAATGTCGAAACGCTTGGGAAATGCAGTTGATCCATTCAAAACAATCGAAAAATATGGTTCCGACCCGGTTAGGTGGTACATGATTTCGAATTCGCAACCTTGGGACAATTTGAAATTCGATATTTCAGGAATCGATGAAGTGAGAAGAAAATTTTTTGGCACATTATATAATACATACTCATTTTTTGCACTTTATGCAAATGTCGATGGCTTTGAATATAATGAACCCAATATTGTAATTAATCAACGTCCCGAATTAGACAGATGGATTTTATCGGTCTTAAATTCGTTAATTAAAGAAGTAGAATATTGTTACGAAAACTATTTCCCAACAAAAGCAGCGAGAGCAATTCAAAATTTTGTTTCAGAAAATCTAAGCAACTGGTTTGTTCGCTTAAGCCGAAAAAGATATTGGGGCGGAGAATATTCCACTGACAAAATCTCTGCATATCAGACTTTATATACATGTCTTGAAGCAGTAGCTCAACTTGCAGCACCAATTTCACCATTTTATACCGAACAATTATTTTTAGCTTTAAACAGCGTAAGCAATTCACATTCAGAAACTTCAGTCCATTTGTCATATTTTCCGAAATACAATGAAAAATATATCGACAAAGACCTGGAAGCAAAAATGGAGATTGCACAAAAAATATGTTCAATGGTGTTGTCTCTCAGGAGAAAAGTCAATATTAAAGTTCGCCAGCCACTTAGTCAGATTATGATTCCAATCTTAGACGAAAAGCATGTTGAAAAAATAAATGCTATTGAAAAAATAATTCTTTCGGAAGTAAATGTAAAATCAATTAAACTTATTACAGATGTTACAGGAATTATTGTAAAAAAAGTAAAACCAAATTTCAAAAAACTTGGCAGAAGGTTCGGGAAATTGATGAAACAATTAGCTTCAATAATAAACCATCTCAGTCAGGAAGACATTCTGAAAATTGAAAAGGAAGGAAAATATAGATTTTTTATAGACGACGAACCATACGAAGTAATGCTCGACGAATTAGATATTATTTCGGAAGATGTTCCTGGCTGGTTAGTTACAAGCGAAGGGAAACTTACTATTGCCCTTGATATTAATATCTCTCAAGAACTTAAAGAAGAAGGAATTGCTCGAGAGCTAATTAACCGTATTCAAAATTTCAGAAAAGATAGCGGTTTTGATGTTACAGACAAAATCACAATTGAGATTCAAAAAAATGAAGTTATTAATTCGGTAATAGAAAATTATTCCGATTATATTAAAACACAAACTTTATCGTTGAATATACTTCTTAAAGATGAAGTAGATCTTGCTGATGCAAAATTTATTGAAATTGATGATAAAATATCAACTATTGTAAATATAAATAAAATATAAGAAATTAAATAATTAGCTTATCTTTAACAAAATTTTATTGTTATGGCAGAAAAAAACAGATATTCAGATGAAGAGCTTAATGAATTTAAAGAACTAATATTAAGCAAAATAGAAAAGGCTCAAAGCGATTATGATACTCTTCGTAGTACTATTGCTCAAACTGACAATAATGACATTCAAGACACATCGCCCACATTTAAGGTGTTAGAAGAAGGAGCCTCTGTATTGTCAAAAGAAGAAGCTGGAAAACTAGCTCAACGACAGATTAAATTCATTCAACATTTGCAATCAGCATTAGTTAGGATAGAAAACAAAACATACGGAATTTGTCGCGAAACCGGAAACCTTATTTCAAAACCACGTCTAAAAGCAGTTCCGCACGCTACTCTTAGCATAGACGCAAAACGAAATCAAAAATAGCAATACCCGTATGAAGCGACCAATTATTGTTGTTCTAATCATATTGCTGCTCGACCAAATCTTAAAAGTATGGATTAAAACTCATATGCTTATGGGGGAAGAGCATAAAATTTTTGGCAATTGGTTTATTATTCATTTTACTGAAAATAATGGAATGGCATTTGGCATGGAGTTAGGCGGCCAAACAGGTAAAATGATACTAAGCATTTTCAGACTATTTGCTGTTACTGCAATCGGAATTTACATATATCATCTTGTAAAAAACAAAGCAAACCAAGGTCTAATAATTTCAATTTCGATGATATTTGCCGGAGCACTCGGAAATATTATAGACAGTATGTTCTATGGTATGATTTTCAACGACAGCTATCATCAGCTTGCAACATTTTTGTCTGCCGAGGGCGGATATTCATCTTTCCTACATGGCAGAGTTGTTGACATGCTCTATTTCCCAATATTTGAAGGACACTTCCCACAATGGTTCCCTTTCTGGGGAAGCGAGCAATTTATTTTCTTTAGACCGGTTTTTAACATTGCAGATTCATCAATAACAATAGGAGTATTCATTATCATTCTTTTTCAGAAAAAATTTTTCAAACATAAATAATGAATGATAATAATTATTTTATGCAAAGAGCAATTCGTCTTTCGGAAAAAAGTATTGAAAATGGAGGCGGTCCGTTTGGAGCAGTTGTTGTAAAAAATAATGAAATTGTTGCGGAAGCAGCAAACCAAGTTACACAAAATAATGACCCCACCGCTCATGCAGAAATTGCAGCAATTAGGCTTGCCGCAAAAAAACTAAATACTTTCGACTTATCGGGATGCACAATATTCACTTCCTGCGAACCATGTCCAATGTGTCTTGGTGCAATTTATTGGGCACATATCGATAAAATATTTTTTGCAAATGATAGAAGCGATGCCAAAAATATTGGATTTGACGATTCTTTAATTTACGAAGAAATAAAGCTTTCTTTAGAAGAAAGAAAAATTCCTATCAAGCAAATTTTGCACACAGAAGGACAAATTGCTTTTGAGAATTGGCAGAAAAAGGAAGACAAGATTAATTACTAAATAGTAATTAAAAGCATGAGACATATTCCAAACATAATCACATCCTTAAATATTTTGTCGGGATGTATTTCTATAATTTTAGCTTTCGAGAACAATCTTTTTTTAGCTTCAATTTTCATTATAATTGCAGCGGCATTCGATTTCTTCGATGGTTTTAGTGCCCGATTATTAAAAGCTTATTCCGAAATTGGAAAACAATTAGATTCGCTCGCCGATATGATAAGTTTTGGTTTGGCTCCTTCAGTAATAGTTTTTTCATTAATTCTAAAATCTCTTAACATAAATACATTTTCTTTCGAACTGCCAATTTATCAAATATTTCTTTCTTTATTAGCCTTTTTAATTACGGTTTTTTCTGGTCTAAGATTAGCAAAATTCAATATTGACACTCGTCAAACTGTCTCATTCATAGGTTTGCCTACACCTGCAAATGCTATATTTATAGCCTCCTTGCCAATAATTCTTTTTTACAACGAAGATTCAGTTTTTGCAACAATAATAGAGAATGTATATTTCTTAGAATTGCTGGTAGTAATATTTTCATTCTTACTGGTCTCAGAAATAGAAATGTTTTCGTTAAAATTTAAGACCTACAATTTCGGTGAAAACAAACTGAGGTATTTGTTTCTACTGATTTCAATTTTGACAATATTTATTTTTAAATCCATTTCAATTCCAATAATTATTATTATTTATATAATTTTGTCGGTGTTGAATAGCTATTTATTGAAACAAAAATAAAAATAGACAAATGAAATATTTTGCAGAAATAAACATAATGCCACTTAAAGCCTTATTAGACCCACAAGGAAAAGCCGTAACTTTGAGCATGCACAACATTGGCTACAAATCGGTAGAAAATGTAAGAATTGGGAAGCATATTACTTTAGAAATTGATGCTGAAAATATAGATGGTGCTAAAGAGAAAGTAAGAGAAGCTTGCAAAAAAATACTCTCAAATCCAATAATGGAAAGCTTTGAATTTTCGATTAAGGAGTTAGTTTAATTTTGAATAATTACAGCCAAACTAAGGTTGACAATTCCATTATTAAGCATTTTTTTCCAAAACTGCATAAAATTGATTTCTATAATGGCATGATTATTCATTTTAACTAATACAAAAAATGAAAATTACAGGAATAATTTTAGCAGGTGGCAATAGTAGCAGAATGGGGGAAAATAAGGCACTCATCAACTTTAATGGGAAAAGAATTATAGATCATGTTTACGGTACAATTTCCTCATTTTGCGAAGAAATAATTATCAGCACAAATTCACATGATTTCGATTTTTTACAAGCGCGAATAGTTGCAGATGAAATTAAAAACATTGGACCAATTGCCGGTATATATTCTGCCCTAAAAAAATCAAGTAACAAATTAAATATTATTGTAAGTTGCGATATGCCATACATTTCAGCCGATTTGCTCAAGTATTTAATAACTTCTTCTGAAAATTACGAAATTGCCATTCCGAAACATGATGGAATTAATGAGCCAATTACTGGAAAATTTTTAAAACATACATACAAATTTTTCGAAAACGCCATAAATGATGGAATTCATTCGCCTCCAAAAGTGATTTGTAATTCAAAATTAAAAGAAGTAAGCATTACACCTGATTTAGACTTCTATTCCGAAAAACTGTTTGTGAATATTAATGATAAAAAAGATTTATCGAAGGCTCTGAAAAAAATATAAAATGGAAATAAACATACTTTTCTTTGGGATTTTAAATGATATAGTTGGAACAAATCAAATAAAAATTCCTTTTGTAAAAAACATTTCTGAATTAAAAGATTACTTATTTCGAAAATATCCTGATTTAGAAAATCAGAAATTTATAATATCTGTGAACGAAGAAATTGCAGATAATCTTACGCAACTCAGTCCTAATGATGAAATTGCACTTTTGCCACCTTTTGCCGGAGGATAAAATTTCTTACTCCTTGGAATTTACTATTTTTAGAAGTCCCCTTATAAAATAAAATTTATGACAAATTATTTGATAAATAGTCCTATTTCGCCAGAAATTGTAGCTGAAAAAATAAGAGAAGAAAATCTAAAAGCATTCCCGGGAGGTTTTTCGGTATTTTATGGGCAAGTGAGAAACGATCAGATTGAGAATAAATATGTATCATCAATAGTTTATTCTTGTTACGAACAAATGGCAAATAAAGAAATTGAAACAATAATAAACAGCATTTCGCAAAAATATTATGATATAAAATCTATAACGATTTTGCACAGCATTGGCGAGGTAAAGGTTGGAGAAATTTCGCTTTTTGTGATGATTTCGTCAGGACACAGAAAGCAAGCCTTTGAAGCTTTGCCAGAGCTTGTGGACTTGATTAAAGCTAATGTGCCTATTTGGGGAAAAGAAATGTTTGAGGATAAAACTTATGTTTGGAAGAAGTAAACTCTTTTGAATTTTTTGGCATAAAAAAAAGGATACTATAAATAGTACCCTTTTTTTTTGTTTAAATTTTAGCTTTTATTCGATTATTAATCGTTTAGAAGAAATTCCTTCGTCTGTAATCAATTTAATTAGGTAAACACCTTTTGAAACATCTTGTAGTTCAATTTGTTTTTCAAAGGATCCGTTTTCGATTTCATATGAAGCTGAAAAAATTTCCTGTCCAATCAAATTATGAATTCTAACATTTAATTCACTGCTAAAAATATCATTTATTGAGATCATAAATTTACCATTGCTTGGATTTGGATTTATGCTCAATGAATTTAATAAAGAACTTGAATTGATGCTAGTTAGGGTAACTTCATATGTTGAAGTATCGGTTCCACATTCATTTTCAGCTATAAGCGTAATTGTATATACTCCTTCAAGAGAGTATAGATGAACAGGGTTCGCATCACTTGAAGTATTGCCATCGCCAAAATCCCATGAATAAGAAACTGCAGCGGTCGAATTATTAGTGGTTGTAATTTCAAACCAGCTTACGTCAACAGTGAAATCTGCCACAGGTGGAGTGCTCAATTCAAGCCAAATGGAGTTAGTACCACTACATCCATTATTATCTGTAACTGTAACATCGTAGGTTCCAGAACTTGTTATTTCAATAGATTGAGTTGTAGAACCATCGAACCATGAATATTCAGGAACTGCAATATCGGCAGTAAGCGTAATAGTTTCACCTTCGCATAACAAGCCTGTTGAAACTATTGAGAAACTTGGATTTGGGAAGAAAGTAACATTATGTGAATCTGTTCCTGAACAACCAAATATATTAGTAATTTCGCAACTATAGGTTCCTGATGCAGTTACATCAATAACTTGAGTAGTCTCGCCTGTTGACCATGAATAAAAATCAGCAACATTAACTTCAAGTGTAACTGTTTCGCCTTCGCAAGATTCACTCTCTCCTACTATAAGGGCAACAGGATTAGGATTAAATGTTACTTCAACTGTATCGAAACCAGAACATCCCATATAAACTACTTCAACCCAATAAGATCCAGTTGTATCGACTATTAAGAATTGCGTAAAAGATGGTATTGTATCATAATTCCAATAAAACATTGAACCAGGGCCAGCATCAAGAGTAACAGTTGCTCCTTCACATTCGTTAATTTCTACGGGGAAATTTGGTGTTGGTAGAGAAGTAAACTCAACCATAACATCATCAGCGGAAGAACACCCATTAATACTTGTTACTGTAACCGAATATGTTCCATCAACTAAAATATCAAGCGTATTATTGGCAGAACCATCTGACCACAAATATGAAGCATAACCTGCAGTTGCCTGAGCAGGAAATATATCTCCATCGCAAAGCGGAGTGGGCTGTGTAGTCAAATCAACTATAGGATTGTCAAATACTTCTGTTGTCATTGAATCCGATACAGAACATCCCGGATTTGAAACTGTATAAACAATAGTAGCTACTCCAATATTTGTAGGAAAGTATAAACCACTTGCAACTCCAATACCAGTATAAATACCACCTGCGGGAGTTCCTACAAGTGTATCAATCGGATCTTCGTAGCAATAACTTGTTTGCAATCCGGACATACTAACGATCGGTGTTAGATAGTTTCCAACATCGATGGCAATATCATTGTTAAAATAGTTTGTATCATTTGCTACTGCAACGTTTGCACTACACATCCATGTGGATCCAACAAGCGACATATCAACAGTTTGCAGAAATGTATAATTTAAGCTTGCACCAATATTTATAGTTTGATTAACTGTTTCAGTAGTAAAATTTAAACCACCATCGGTCGAAAATGATAAATCAAAACTATTTACAACAGCGTTTCCTACATTAGTAACTTGAACTGTAATTTGTTCGGTGGCACCGAGTGTTCCGCAAGCTGATAAAGGTGCAATCCAATCAGAAATTTCAAGGTCGGTTCCAAGGTAAGCTACTCCAATCAAAGTTGCAAGTCCGGATATTCCATTTGCGGAGAAAATACCTTGATTTGGAAATCCAATAGTTTGATATGTTGCAATTGCTTCGAATTCTGTATTATCTGCTTGTCTCCAAATTTTCCATTTGAAAGTTTCACCTGCTTGAAAACCATCGTTTCCAAGGTCTGCTCCCCAAGCTGTTATTGACATATTTCCTCCACTGGGTTCATACAAAGTATATCCTGCACATGCTAAAGTGCCAAGAGAATCAAAGAAAACACCAACATAATCTCCTGATACAACCTGAGTTCCATCAATGGTGATTGGAATTGAATTCAGTACCAAAATTGTATGATTTGATCCTGTACCACCACCGCTTGGAAAATTCCAGCTTGGAGCCATAGTTTGTATGATTGCAGAAAGACTGGCCAAACCACTAATTCCATTTACAGCAAATGTGCTACTATTTGGAAATCCTAGCTCATAACCTGCTGTAGCATCATATTCCATGTTAGCGGAAACATCATAAATCTTCCACTTAAATACTTCATTAGCACTCATTCCATCTGGGAATGTTGTTTGTCCATCGTCGCCCCAAATTGTAACTGCATCATTTACTCCTTGCCATTCTATAAAACCAGCACAAGCTAATGTTCCTGCAGAATCGTAAAAGGCACCGACATAGTCACCAATATCTATGCTATTTCCATCAATATCGATTGTTGTAGTTGCCTGTACCAAAACTGAATGATTACCGCTTGTAATAGCTACACTCCAACTTGGTGGTTGAGCCGAAAGATTAATAAATAATAATAAACTGAAAAATAATGCTAATGATTTATAAATATTTTTTCTTCGCATTCTAAATGATTTTAATTTGTGTTATTAAAAAAAGAATAAGAAATTAAGACATATCTCAATTTCTTATTCATGATAATTTTATTTTTTTATACTAATACTTCTTGTTGCTGAGTAATTTTCAGTACTGATTTTATAAAAATACGTACCCGAACTATAATTTTCAACATTAAACTCAACAGTATTCATACCTTGGTTGAAATTTGAATTTACAATTTCATCAAGCATTTCGCCAAGTACATTATAAATATCTATTACAACATGAGTTTCTTCCGAAATGTAAAATTTTATTTCAGTAGCTGTAGAGCAAGGATTTGGTGCATTTTGGAACAATTCAACATGACCAGATATTTTTAGATCATTAACTACACTTATCCCATTATTTGAGTAGGAATCATTTCCTTCAATCCAACTTACAATTTCTAAAGTTTCTTCTGAATTTAGCTTTGTATTCCATAATTTTAGACTAAAAGTTTCACCTTCATCAATTAATGTAGAAACATTCGAAATTTCATTGTTCCCCCAAACAGTAATAGCAATATTTTTCCCAGTGAAAACAGTACTACCAACAAGATTTCCATGAGAATTAAAAACTCCTATTTCATCACCAAATTCTGGTTGAATTTGCCATGATTCTAATGGAATTCCAATTGTCATATTATTTCCGGAATTTATTTTATTAATATAAATTTTATTCTCTTTTTCAAAAGAAAATATTTTTGAGAAATTAGTATTTGCAGGGAATGTTAACACTTGCGAGGAAACCATATTTATTTGATAACCTTCGCCGGGGTTCATATTCCCGATGTTATTTATGAAATATGCCGGCCAATAAACCAAACCTAAACCATTTTTAACTAAAGTAACACTTCCGTATATAGTTAGCGGAACAAGCATAACAGCAATATCTGCCGGTGCTTGACGTAAGTATCCCATAATGCTCCATCCTGCTGGAATTGTTATAGGAGTAATTTCAGGAACTACTGAAATTCCCTCAACAGTTAGTATCTGAGCTGAGGTTACATAAATCTGATAACCTTCGCCAATCACTAAACTACCAATATTATTAATGCCCCATGCAGGCCAATAAACCATTCCCATTCCGTTTTTAACTATAGTAACATTTGCTGCAATATCTGCAAGAACGCTATCTACACCAGGCTCAAAAGGATCGATGTATGTAGAAAACATACTCCAGCCTTGTGGGATATTTATTGTTTGGGTTTCAATTGTGAGAGCAACTAAAGAGAGCAAACCACTTATTCCATTGGTTACATATGTGCTACCCATTGGAAAGTCGATAAGATTATATGTTGCAACAGCTAAGTATTCAGATTCTGTAGAAGCATCCCACAATTTCCATGTAAATTCTTCGCTGGCAGCAAAACCATCATTTCCTGCATCGACTCCCCAAGCAGTTATAGAATTGGTTACACCTTCCCACTTAATGTATCCACCGCAAGCAAGCGTACCGAGCGAATCATAAAATACTCCAATATAATCGCCACTTTCTATCTGCATCCCATCAATAGTCAAAGGAACAAAATCAGGAATTAAAATGGTATGATTTCCTGAGGTTACAGTAAAGGACCATCCTGGACCACTGTTTGCAACAACAGCTTCAATCATAAATCTACCAAGTGTAGTATATTCTGTCAAAGATGTACCTGTAGTTGATGCTCCATAGTAGGCACCTGATCTTTCAATAAATTCGTCTTGAGTTGAAAGTGGGAAATATCCACTAGCTATTCCTGCTGTTTGAACAAAACCTACGAAGAAATATTCATTTGTAAATGTTACAGGACTTTGCAAATTGAAAGTTATTAATGTACCAAGGTCGGATGCTTGAATAATATAATTTGCCGATTGTCCTAAAATATTAGAATCAGTATCTAAAACAACAGCATACATTGTATTTCCAGTATTGTCGGTGCTGTTTGACAAATTGAAATTTACTCCAACAACATCGTTTGAGCCATTCATAAAATATTTGTTCAATAGCATACCTTCACCTGTGTCGTATCCAACAGAGCTTGCCGGAGCAGATGTATCAGCATATGCAAAAATCTCAGAATTTACTTCTTGATAATATGAATCACTAATATTCAAATCGTTTTCATCAGTTGGGACAGAAACAGTTACTGTATTAAAACCTGCATTGCTTGGAGAAAAAGTAGCAAATTCGATAAGAGTATCACCATTCGATGGCAATGTAACCGTTTTTACATCTGTAAAATTGTTTGCACCTGTAATATCTAAAGTAACATTAACATTTGTCTGAGTTGCTGTTCCATAATTAGTTATCAATGCAGAAACAGTATGTGGAATTCCGTTTGGTTTTGGAAGTTTACCGAGCGTATAAACTACATCTACTCCCAAATCATTTGCAGGACAACCATTCCCAATGAAATAAACTGCTTCGCCAGCACTGGCAAAATTGCCATTATATGCAATTTGATTTCCATTGAATAATACTTCATAATAAGCAGAGTCTAACAGTCCATCGCCGTAATCATCAAAAATGATAAATGTATAACAACCTGAGGATTGAACACAAACATCGGTGCTATATAAAGTATAATTATCGTATATTGTTTCGATACCTCCAGTAGCTACAATATTTTCTGAAATATCAAAAATTGCCCAATATGTTTCATATCCATATCCATCTGTAAATATATTTACAGTAATACTTGCATTTCCACTTAAAATTTGGAAATTATGAGCATCATTTGTAGTATCCTCATCATTTGCAAGGTTTGTATAACCAACAAAATTGTATGTTTGAAAGGCTGAAAGATTTACCGTTGTATTAAATGTATAATCGTAAGTCGCACCACTTGCAATTGAAGTTGATACAGTTTCGGTAACAGCAGTACCTCCATCTAAAGTATAGGAAACTGGGAAATTAGAAATTGCATTAGTTCCAAAATTCATAATTGTAACTGTAACACTTTCGGCATTTGTTAATGCACATGAACTATTATTATTTGGAGATACAAAATCAATTACTCCAATATCATTGGCATTTCCACCGCCTACAACTGCTTCACATACAAATCTGCCATATCCAGTAGCTTCTGCAAGACCAGAAGCATCTAATCCAGCTGTATAATATGCATTTGATCTTACATAAGATTCTTCTTGAGTTCCAAGAGGATAATATTCAAAAGGAATAGTTCCTTGAGTTTGAGCAATTCCAACATAAAAATCAGTACCGGTAATAGTTGGTGGGTTTGTAATTGCAAACGACTTAATTGTACCAATATCGGCTGTTTGGATTACATAATTGCTTGAGGCACCTACAATTGTTCCTAGAGCATCAAGAACCATAGCATATACAGTCTGTCCTACGCAATCTGCATCGAAAGATAAACCAACATTAACAGTTGGAATAGATTTAGATCCAAACATTGTATATTTACAAAACATTGCTCCCTCACCATCGGCATATCCTAATCCACTGAAACTTGATGTCGAATCGGCATAGGCATATGTATTCCCAACTTCTTGCCAGTAAGAATAACTGTTGTTTGTGTTATTATCATCGTTTGCAACCGAAACTGTAATATCGTTTATTCCAGCAACTGTAGGAGTATATGCTGCAAAAGTTACAACATCTAATCCACCAACAGCTAAAGCTGATAATACTTGTGTATTTGTATATGAATTTGCACCTGATACGGTTAGCGTAACACTCAAATTTGTCAAAGCATTGTATCCATTATTTTGAACAACTGCTTGAACTACATGTGGAGTATTTACAGGAATTTTTCCAAGAGCATAAATAAACTCTGTGGAAGCATCATTAGGTACTGCATCTTCAATACTTACATCATCAACCATCCATGCATAATCCCATTCTCCATCGTAGAAAAACCCAATTCGCACTGCCGGTTGGTTTCCTGCAATTGTTGAAATATCAACTTCAACCACATCTGCTCCCATATCGTTGGAAGCCACATTTGCATTTACTTCAATTTGCTGCCACTGACCTCCTGTGTGAACAATTACATAAGTTAAATCCAGATACCTTCTATAAAGTTGTTCAAATCTTATTTTTACATAAGGGTGCCCGGTAAGGTCAACTGAACCTACTGTTCTAATGAAACCTTTTTGTACTAAAGGAGTAGGGTTTGATTCATTAAGTGCATCGGAATCGAACATTGCAAAGTTTCCACCTGAAGTAGATGAAATTGCTCCCATACCAGCTGAATAAAAACCGGTAGGGGCAAGTGTTGTAATTACCCAGTTTTGATTATTCGAAGCAATATTACCTATTTCCCAATCTGCAGGAGTCGAAAAATTATTTGACCAAATAGACTGAGTTGATTTATTGCTATTCTTTTTTGTATTGTTTTTGACAGAAGATAACAAACGGTGCTCACGTCCATCAGAATTTTCTTCTATAGATGAATTTATATTCATTTTTTTGTCGGAAGAAGGAACATTAATCCGTTCCGGAAGAGCTTTGTGATAATCAGAAAACTCTTTTTTCAGATTCAATTCTGTTTCGACTTTTTTTGATTTTTCGGAAATTGAATTGACCTGTGCGAAACTTACAAAAACAAAACAAGTCAAAAATCCCAATAGAACAAGTTTTTTCATAAAAATAGATTTAGTTAAAAATTAAATATTTGAGTATTGTTATACAATAAATTTGATATTATTCGAGACAAGAAATTAAAATGCTTTGTTGCAAAACTTATTAAAAATCCTTAAAAAATGTAGCAAGTTAAATATTTTTTATCAATTATTTGCTCTTATGCTTGTAATAGTGTGATTATGAATATTTAATTAGTTTTATTAGCTTATATAACAGCATTTTACATGAAATTAAAATATTGATATTTAAATCTTATCTATTCAAATTAAAACATCTCAACCCCAATTAGTCTTAAGATATCGTTCAAGTTTGCATAAATCAAGAGTGTGAATAAAAGTATCATTCCAATTATTTGCGATATTTCGAGAAACTTATCGCTTGGTTTTCTTCTTGTAACAATTTCGTACAAGAGCAATGTTACATGTCCTCCATCGAGAGCCGGAATTGGCAGAACGTTCATAAAAGCTAAAATTATAGAAAGAAATGCAGTCATTTGCCAAAATACTGCCCAATCCCAGGTTTTAGGAAATAAACCACCAATTAGCCCAAAACCGCCCAATTGTTTTGCTCCTTCTTTCGAAAATACTAATTTCATTTGTTTTACATAGCCAACCAAAACATCTACTCCATAACTTATTCCGGCAGGAAAAGACTCTATGAATGAATATTCGGTGGTTTTTACTTCATAAAAATGTGAAGGAGGTTTTGCATAAACTCCCAACTTTCCTTCTTCTCCAATTTCTGCTTTTAAAAATATTTCATTGAAATTTCGTTGAAGTTTCACTTCAATTTCCTTATTTCGATGTTTACTTATTTCATATGCAAATTCATAAAAAGAAGGAGTTTCAATACCATTTATTGCAAGCAATTTATCGTTTCTTCTTATTCCTGCTATGTCAGCCGCGCTATTTTCAATTATGCTGTCGGCAATATATGGATATCTAAATCCTCCGAAAGGAGTGGTTCTAACTCCTCTTTTTAGCATCATTTCCGGAAAATTTTCAGGAACAGGAATTTTTTCAATTTTGTTATTTCTTTTTACGGTAATTGTTTTTACATTATCAACTAACAAATGTTCAATTATGTCTCGAAATTGTTCAATCTTGTAAGTATCAACATACTGGACAATATCCCCGTGCTGCAAACCAATTTCAAGCCCAAGCGTATCCCAAACTGCTCCATCGGTTCCGTTTTCTACTGGTACGTACGATTGTCCCCATGTAAATAATATCATAGAGTAAATGAAAAGTGCTAAGACAAAATTAACGAGCACACCGCCAAGCATAATTAATAATCGTTGCCAGGTAGTTTTAGACCTAAATTCCCAGTTTTCCGGCTCTTTTTGCATTTGCTCCATATCGAGCGATTCGTCAACCATACCAGATATTTTTACAAAACCGCCCAAAGGAATCCAGCCCATACCATATTCAGTAGTAGTAAATGGTTCAGTTTCTTCCTTATTTTTTTCAAAAAATTTGATTTTCCAGCCGTCTTTTGTTTTTTTCAACTTGAGAATAGAAAACCAAGCATTGAAAAAAAGATAAAATTTCTCAACTCGTGTATTAAAAATTTTAGAGAATGCAAAATGTCCAAATTCATGAAGAATAATCAGCAATGACAGGCTTAAGAAAAAGCCTAAAGTTTGATATTTTATACTTGCCAAAAATTCAAACGCTTGTAAAAAAAAGTCCATATGATATTTTAAATTTCAGATTAAAATTGATTTTATATTTATAGTATATCGCGATGCTATCGAAAGTTTTCACCTATATTTTATATAATTAAGTCTCCAATAAACATTAAATTATAAAAAATATTGTTTGCATAAATCATTTGCAATTTGCCGTGCTTCAATATTGGTTTCAACATAATCGTCGTAGCTTGGGTTTTTAATAAAACTTACCTTGCCCATGGTCGATTCTATGATTTCCGACATTGATAAAAATCCAATTTTTTCATTTAAAAAAGAATTCACTACAATTTCGTTTGCAGCATTGATTATACATGGCATATTTCCTCCCGTTTTCATCGCCTCAAAAGCGAGCACAAGATTACGAAATTTTTTGTTATCAACTTCCTCAAAAGAGAAATTTGGAAAATTAGAAAAATTGAAACGAGGAAAATTCGATTTAATCCTTTTTGGATAAGAAAGAGCATATTGTATTGGCAGTTTCATGTCGGGTAGTCCGAGTTGTGCTTTAATGCTGCTATCGGAAAATTGTACCAGAGAATGAATTATAGATTGTGGATGTACAATAATTTCAATTTGTTCGGGTCGTACATCGAACAACCATTTTGCTTCTATAGCCTCAAAACCTTTATTCATTAAGGTTGCAGAATCTATGGTAATTTTATTTCCCATGTTCCAATTTGGATGCTTGAGTGCATCATTTTTTGTTACTTTTTTTAAGCTTTCAAAATCTAATTGACGGAAAGGTCCACCAGAGGCTGTTAGAATTATTTTTTCTATTTGATTATGCATTTCTCCAGTAAGGCATTGGAATATAGCCGAATGCTCGGAATCAACCGGAATAATATCTACTTGTTTTTTCTTGGCAAGCTGCATTATCAAATCGCCGGCAATCACAAGAGTTTCTTTGTTGGCAAGAGCAATATTTTTTCCCCAGGAAATAGCATTAATTGTTGGAAGAAGCCCTGAATACCCCACCATCGCAGTTAGTACAATATCTATTGAATCGTACTCAACAACCTGAGAAATTGCTTTTTCGCCGGCAAAAACTTTTATCTGGCTTTTGGTTAGAGCCGTTGAAACTTCATTATACTTGTTTTCATTTGCAATTACCACTGTCGATGGCTTAAATTTCAGAGCTTGAGAAATTAAAAGTTCGGCATTGTTATTTGCAGTAATCACTTCTACCTCGAACAAATCGCTATGATTTTCAATAACTTCCAATGCTTGTTGTCCTATTGAGCCGGTTGATCCTAAAATTGCTATTCTTTTTTTCATTTGCGTTTTTTTTCGATTTGTCAAAAAATTAGAAAACTATGTGATTTTGCGGATCCAATGGAATTCCGTTGTGCCACAACTCGAAATGAAGGTGCGGACCGCTCGACAATTCTCCCGAATCGCCAACAATAGCAATTGCTTCGCCAGCAGATACCTCATCGCCTACATTTTTAAACAATTTTGAATTGTGCTTATAGATTGACAACAAATCGTTTTCGTGTTGAATTTGAATTATATATCCATTCTCTATCGACCAGGTTGCAATAATGACCGTTCCCGGTAAGGTTGAAGAAACGACTGCATCTTTTTCGGAAACGATATCTATACCAAAATGCTCATTCATTTTTTCAAACTTAGATATTATCAAGCCACTTACAGGTTTATAGAAATGAATATTGCTAAATACATTTGCACGCTCGTTGTTTTCGAAAGCAGTAATGTTATACTGGGCTTCGTTTTCAATTTTTCTACGCAAAGCGGAATCCTCCTTCGATCGTTCGAACTTTATGTCGCTGTACACTACCTCTGCTTCCTTTTCAGGAACGTGTACGACTGGCTCTTTTCCTTCAATTATATTCTTCAGATTTTGAAAATATTGGTCTTTCAATTTTAGTTGATAGTTCAGAGAATCTACCTTCAGAGCATTGGAAATAATCATACGTCTCATATTTCCATCAGGATATCCTGGTATAAATTCTCGTAAACCCGTGAAGGCAATCAAAACCGTAACTAAGGCTATTAAAATTATAATTGAAAATCCTATTGAAGCAAAAACATTCAACCTCGACAAACGAAATGAAAAAACCTCTTCGAAAGTATTTTCATTATATATTTTAAGATGGTACTTATTTTTTAATTTTTTTATTAGTTTTTTATCTTTTTGGCTTTGTTCCATTTTGGACAATTTAATTATTCTTTGTTGGCTATTTGTAATTAGCAATTAGTAATTTAAAATCAGTGGGCTTCAAGCCAATTTTCCCCAACTCCATATTCAACAATTAAAGGAACTTTTAATTGTACGGCATTTTCCATTTCGGCAATCACAATTTTTTTCACTTCTTCCAATTCAGGTTTATAAACATTAAAATTAAGTTCATCGTGTACCTGAATAGTCATTTTCGATTTCATATTTTTTTGCTGGAATTTTTTATAAATATTTATCATTGCTATTTTTATAATGTCGGCAGCAGTACCCTGAATAGGTGCATTTATTGCATTGCGTTCAGCAAGCCCGCGAACAATTCCATTTCGAGAATTTATATCTGACAAAATCCTCCTTCTATCGAAAATAGTTTCTGAATATCCTTTACTCCTTACTTTTCTAATAGACATTTCCATGTATTTTTTTACTCCCGGATAGCTTTCAAAATAACTATCAATTAGTTGCTTGCTTTCTTTTCGCGAAATGTTAAGCTGACTTGCCAATCCGAAAGCAGAAATTCCATAAATTATTCCGAAATTAGCAACCTTAGCCATATTTCGCTGAGTTCTATCAACTTCATCGAGTTCAATTTTGTATATTTTTGAAGCTGTGGAAGCATGAATATCTTCTTGCTTGTTGAATGCTTCAACTAATGATTCGTCATTGCTCATGTGCGCCATCAATCGCAATTCAATTTGCGAATAATCTGCCGAAAAAAAAGTATAATTTTCGGATGTCGGAATAAAAGCTCTCCGAATTTCCCTTCCGTTTTCATCTTTTATTGGAATATTTTGCAAATTCGGATTGTTCGAACTTAAACGACCGGTTGCTGCAACTGCCTGATTGAACGAACAATGGATTTTTTGGGTTTTTTTGTTAACAAGTTTAGGTAGAGCTTCAACGTAAGTTGAATGAAGTTTTTTTAAGGATCTGAACTCCATAACTTTATCAACTATTGGATGCTTATCTCTCAATTTTAAAAGTACGTCTTCAGAAGTTGAATATTGCCCTGTTTTGGTTTTTTTTGCTTTTGTATTAATCTTCAATTTATCGAACAATATTTTTCCTAATTCTCTCGGAGACGATATATTAAATTGACTTTCTGAAAGGTGATGAATCACCTTTTCAATTTTGTCTATTTGCAAAATCAATTCTTTGGAAAAATTTTTTAGTGCATCTGAGTCTAATTTTACACCATAATCTTCCATCGATGCCAAAACATAAATTAGCGGCATTTCGATATCGTGAAAAAGCTTTTTTGCATTGGATTTTTCTAGATCAGCATCGAGAATTTTTTTCAACTGAAATGTTAAATCGGCATCTTCGCAAGCATACTCTTTGACTATTTCGACAGGAACCTGCCTCATATTTTTTTGATTTTTCCCTCTTTTACCAATCAATTCCTCAATCTGAACTGGTGAATAATGCAAATATTTTTCCGAAAGGAAATTTAAATTGTGCCGAAAATCTGATTCAATTAAATAATGTGCAATCATTGTATCAAACAAATTTCCATCAACTTCAATATCATAATTTTTCAGAACCGAAATATCATATTTTATGTTTTGTCCGATTTTAGAAATTCTGGCATTTTCAAACAAATTTTTAAACTTCAAAAGCAAAAGTTTTGATTGATTCTGGTCTGTGGGAAAAGGGACATAATATGCTTTGTGGTTTTCGAAACAAAAAGAAATTCCAATCAATTCTGCGTTTTGGGTATTTAAACTTGTAGTTTCGGTATCGAAACAAAACTCCTTGAGATTTTGAAGTTCGGAGATTAAATTATCAATTTTTTCATCAGTATCGGAAATGAAATATTTGTGCTCTACGGAATTTATGTTTTTTAAGCTTTCGCTTACTTGTATTTCTTCAGCCTCGATAGTATTAGCAAACAAATTTCCCTGAGTGTATTGCTCTTTTTTCTCAGGAAGAATATCCAATTTTGGTTCTGATTTCTCTGTAGTATTTAAACGATTCAAAAATGTTCTAAACTCTAATTCGCTAAAAATCTCTTTCAGTTTTTCATTATTAGCATTTTTCATTTTCAAATCTTCCAATTTGCAATCAATTGGAACATTGGTATCTATCGTTGCCAATACCTTTGACATTTTTATTTGCTTTTCGAAATTTTGGAGAGTTTCTTTTTGTTTGGGTTTTAATTTGTCGAGATTTTCGTAAAGTCCTTCCAAACTGGCAAATTCAGAAATAAGCTTTTTAGCCCCTTTTTCGCCTATTCCGGGAGCACCAGGAATATTATCTGAACTGTCGCCCCACAGTGCCAAAATATCAATAACCTGCTTTGGTTCAGAGACTTGAAATTTTTCTCTAATTTGTTCAACTCCCAAAATTTCCGATTCTTTTCCTGATCGTCTCGGTTTATACATAAACACATTTTCTGTAACCAATTGTGCATAATCTTTATCAGGAGTCATCATAAAGACCTCAATATTTTCATTATCGGCAACTTTTGCAATTGTCCCTACAATATCGTCTGCCTCAAATCCGGGAACTTCAATAAGAGAAATATTATAGGCTTCAATAATACCTTTTATATAAGGTATAGATAATTTAATATCTTCGGGAGTTGGCGGTCTGTTTGCCTTATATTCCGAAAATATTTCGCTACGAAAAGTAAGACTTGAATGATCGAAAGCTACGGCAATGTGTGTAGGTTTTTCTTTAGTTAAAATTTCTTGTAAAATATTTGTAAATCCAAAAGTTGCTGAGGTATTTAAACCTTTAGAATTGCGTATAGGATTCTTAATAAACGCATAGTATGATTGATAAATCAAAGCATACGCATCAAGTAAAAACAACTTATTTTTCATAATTCCAGACATTTCATTTTGTTGCAAAAATACTTAAAGCTGTGAGATTGAAAAATTGGCAATGTGAATTTACAATTTACTGTAATTTTATATGTTTGAATATTTATATATTTGCAGCCTAATTTTTTTTGATAATGACTAATAAAAAAGACAAAATAACTATTTGGAAACTAAGAAATTCGTACCTAACAACTATTGTCAGTATTTTTTTAGTTTTGTTTTTATTAGGATTGTTAGGAATGCTGATTTTGAATGCAAATAAATTATCTGTCTATATAAAGGAAAATATTGGTTACTCAATAATTCTTAACGAAAATGCCAAAACACTTGATATTCGTAGATTGCAAAAAGAATTTGATGCTTCGAATTATGTAAAATCATCGAATCATATTTCGAAAGAACAAGCTGCTGAAGAATTGCAAAAAGAATTAGGCGAAAATTTTATAGATTTTCTTGGCTACAATCCTTTGCCTGTTTCCATTAATATTCAGCTATTTGCAGAATATTCAAACACAGATAGTTTACGAATAATAGAAGAAAAACTTCTTAGCTATCCACAAGTTAAAGAAGTAATTTACAAGAAATCTCTTATCCACGAAATTGATAAAAACATCAACAAGATAAGTTTTATAATATTGAGTTTTAGCGGATTACTATTTTTAATATCAATTGCACTAATCAACAATACTATTCGCTTATCAATTTATTCGAACCGTTTTTTAATAAAAACAATGCAACTTGTCGGAGCAAATGGAAGTTTCATCAGGAAACCTTACCTTTTCCAAAGTGCATTTCAAGGAATTATTGGAGCCTTGATGGCAATATCTTTGCTGATTGTAATAATTCATTTTGCACAAGATATGTTTGAAATAGTAAGTTTTAATGATCTTAATGTATTGATAACATTATTTCTATCAATAGTTGTAATCGGAATTATTATTGCAATATCTTCTACATATTTTGCAATCAACAAATATCTTAGAATTAAAACAGAAAAAATATATTACCACTAAAAAGTATTTTATGTCGAAAAAACAAGTTAAAAGTCCGAAAAAGAAAAGTCTAACAGACACTCCATCAAACAAATCAGTTCCAGCAGGAACTTCGAAAACAAGTAGCGTTGAATTTGCTCTAGGCAAAGAAAATTACATTTTACTGACAATAGGATTTATAGTTATTATCGTTGGTTTTTTGCTCATGATCGGTGGAGCACCTGAAAATCCGAACGATTTTAATCCGGAAGTTTTCAGTTGGAGGCGCATAACTTTGGCTCCGGTTGTTGTACTTTTTGGTTTTATTTTCGAGATATACGCAATTATGAAAAAACCCGACGATAATAGTTTTATTGCTAATTTGTTTTCTAAAAAACAATAAAGCTAAATTATTTTTTTATCTGTCTTAAATTATTTTTTCTAATACAATAAATATGGAGTGGTTTGAAGCATTAATTTTAGGAATTGTTCAAGGATTATCGGAGTTTTTGCCAATCAGCAGTAGCGGGCATCTCGAATTGGGAAAAGTAATCCTTAATTTAGACGATGCTGCCAGAAACAACATAACATTTGCAGTAGTTGTTCACGGAGCAACTGTTCTGAGTACTATTGTAGTTTTCTGGAAAGATCTAATCAGTATTTTTTCAGGCTTATTCAAATTTCAGTGGAACGATTCCTCGAAATATGTTGCTAAAATTGCAATTTCGATGATTCCTGTTGGAATAGTTGGAGTATTTTTTAAAGAACAAGTCGAAAGTTTTTTCACTGGAAATTTATTGTTTGTTGGCTCTATGCTTTTAATTACCACTACATTACTTGCATTTACATATTATGCCAAGCAAAAAGAAAAGGACATTTCTTTCCGAGATTCATTTATCATTGGAATTGCTCAAGCATTTGCAGTAATGCCAGGAATTTCACGCTCAGGCTCAACAATCGCTATTGGTCTCCTTCTTGGAAACAAAAAAGAACATATTGCAAAATTTTCTTTTCTGATGGTTTTAATTCCAATAATTGGAGCTAACCTAAAAGATCTTTTTAGTGGAGAATTTACAAACGATACAAGTGTTGGAGCTTTTCCTTTAATTGTTGGATTTGTATCGGCTTTTGTAACCGGCTGGCTCGCTTGTACTTTGATGGTAAATATTGTTAAACGAGGCAAACTAATATATTTTGCGATTTATACATTTATTGTTGCCATAATTGCAATTACCATCAGTTTTTTATAAACAACATTATAAAATCCCTCATATTTTTTTTATCATAAAATTTTACTAAAAGACGAATTGTTTGGAAACTTTCCGATAAATTCAATTTTCAAAACAACAATGGATTTTCAAGCAGGACAACTACTATTGATAAATAAATCTAAACATTGGACTTCGTTTGATGTTGTAAAAAAAATAAAATATTTAATAAGGAAAAAATATGGGTTTAAAAAAATAAAAGTCGGTCATGCCGGCACATTAGACCCATTAGCAACAGGACTTTTGGTGGTCTGTACAGGAAAATCAACCAAAACAATCCAAGAACTTCAAGCCAAAGAGAAAGAATATATTGCAAAAATTAAACTCGGCGCAACAACACCATCCTTCGATTTAGAAACCGAAATAAATGAGCAATTCGAGGTCGAACATATCACTAAAGAGTTAATATGCAATACCTTAAAAAAGTTCGAAGGAGATATTTTACAGGATCCACCAATTTATTCAGCAAAAAATATAAATGGAGAACGAGCATATAATTTAGCAAGAAGAGGCGAAAAAGTAGAATTAAAAGCAAAAAAAATACACATAGAAAAAATTGAATATATAAGTTATGATTCCGCTGTTTTGACAATAAAAATTCACTGTTCATCCGGAACATATATACGCTCTTTAGCAAACGACTTAGGTTATGCCATGCAAAGTGGTGCACATTTGATTGAACTTATAAGAACTAAAATAGGAATTTTTAACATTGAAGAATCGGTCGATATAAAAGAGTTTGAAGAAAATCTTAAATTATTGTAACAAAAACTACACCCTTACGTAGAAGTTACCCCAAAAAATAAATATAGAAATATTATGAAATTATCTCAATTCCGGTATGAATTACCTGAAAAATTAATCCCATTGCATCCAACAAAAAATAGGGACGAATCGAAGCTGATGGTTGTACACAGAGACACTGGCAAAATTGAACATCGTATTTTCAAGGATGTAATCGAATATTTTGACGATAAAGATGTTTTTGTTTTCAATAATACAAAAGTTTTTCCTGCAAGAATATTTGGCAATAAAGAAAAAACAGGAGCAAAAATAGAAGTATTTTTACTTCGTGAGCTTAGTAAAGAAAACCGATTATGGGACGTTTTAGTTGATCCTGCGCGAAAAATAAGAATTGGGAACAAATTATATTTTGGCAACGACGAACTTGTTGCAGAAGTAATAGACAATACCACTTCACGAGGCAGAACACTCCGATTTCTTGGTGATGGTGATTATGAAGATTTTAAAACAACGCTTTATAATCTTGGTGAAACACCTCTTCCAAAATTTATAAACAGAAAAACCGAAGAATTAGACAAAGAACGATATCAAACACTTTTAGCCAAGCACGAAGGAGCAGTTGCAGCACCTACTGCCGGAATGCACTTCAGCAGAGAGCTGCTAAAACGCCTTGAAATTAAAGGAATTGATTTTGCTGAAATTACACTTCATGTTGGATTAGGAAACTTCCGTAACGTTGAAGTTGAAGACCTCACTAAACATAAAGTAGATTCTGAACAAATTTTTGTATCGGAACAAGCTGCAAATATTGTGAACAATGCAAAAAACAATAAACACAATGTGTGTGCGGTAGGAACCACAGTTTTGAGAACATTAGAAAGTTGCGTAACCACACAAAAGTTACTTAATCCATTCGAAGGTTGGACAAACAAATTCATATTCCCACCATACGAAGTAAAAGTTCCGAACCGCATGATTTCCAATTTCCACCTTTCCAAATCTACTTTACTTATGATGGTGGCTGCTTTTACTGGTTACGACCTAATTTTTAAAGCCTACGATGTGGCAATAAAGAAAAAATATAGATTCGGAACCTATGGCGATGCTATGTTGATATTATAATTTGCCTTATAAATTAATATTACAATACTTCTTTTCTTAAAATAGTTAGTTTACAAAATACACAAAGTCATATTTAGCTGATTTACAGTTTATAACACAAAATATTTATACTTCATAAATCAATCTAATTTAAATAATAAAAAAATATTTTTTTTATATAAATATTTACATTTTATTAATAAAAACTTACATTTGTTGCCTGATTATTATGATTATTTAATTTATAAATTAATACTTCTAAGGCTAAGAAATAGATTAACTTTTTAGATTCATTACAACATAATATATAACTATATCTTTCATAAATCCCCTTGAAATATAATTAATAAACTATCAAAAGATTATGTCAAAAACAAATGAAGTTATTGATATTGAACAGGTTGTTGTTCGTTTCTCCGGAGACAGTGGAGACGGCATGCAACTCACTGGCACTTTATTTTCAGACACATCAGCACTATTAGGAAATAATTTAGCCACATTTCCCGACTACCCGGCCGAGATTAGAGCACCTCAGGGTACAGTTGGAGGAGTTTCCGGATTTCAAGTAAACTTCGGAAACACAACTATTTATACACCTGGAGACATGGCAGATATTCTGGTGGCAATGAATCCGGCAGCACTAAAAGCAAATTTAAGATGGATTAAACCAGGTGCTACAATTATTGTAGATAATGATAGTTTTACAAAGAAGTTTATAGAAAAAGCCGGTTTCGAAACCGATGACCCTATTAAGGAAAGTAAGCTTGAAGATCATAACATAATTAAAGCGCCTATTTCCTCTCTCACAAAAGAGTGTTTGAAAGATTCTGGAATGGACAATAAAACCATCCTAAGGAGCAAAAATATGTTTGCTCTCGGAATGGTTTATTGGCTTTATAACAGAACATTAGATTTTACAAATAACTTTTTTGAAACTAAGTTTAAAAAAACTCCAGCTCTTGTTGAAGCGAATAAAAAGGTGCTTCATGAAGGATACAACTACGCCGAAACAACAGAAGTTTTAAGCTTTAGCTACAAAATAAGTCCAGCGAAAATTGAAAAAGGCACTTATAGGAATATTAATGGAAATACAGCCACAGCTTGGGGAATGATTGCAGCTTCTGAAAAAGCCGGACTACAACTTTTTTGTGGCTCCTACCCTATTACTCCAGCCACTGAAATTCTTATTGAACTTTCGAAAAGAAAAGACCTTGGAGTAAAAACATTTCAGGCAGAAGACGAAATTGCAGGAATTTGTACAGCAATAGGTGCTTCTTTTGCAGGAAATTTAGCTGTTACCACAACTTCAGGACCTGGTCTGGCACTAAAATCAGAAGCTATTGGTTTGGCAGTTATTACTGAGCTGCCGCTGGTTGTCGTAAATGTTCAGCGTGGTGGACCTTCTACCGGATTACCTACAAAAACCGAACAAGCCGACCTAAATCAGGCTCTTTATGGTAGAAATGGTGAAAGTCCAGTAGTAGTTTTAGCTGCAAGCACGCCATCAGATTGTTTCGATTTTGCGTTCAAAGCAAGCAAGATAGCTTTGGAGCATATGGTACCTGTGATTCTTTTGACAGATGGATTTTTGGCAAATGGTTCAGAACCTTGGAAATTTCCAGCTATGGCAGACCTTCCGGATATAAAACCTCGAATTGTAGATGAAAACACAAAAGAATACTTGCCCTACAGAAAAGATAAAGAATTTATGGCAAGAGAATGGGCAATTCCGGGAACAAAAAATTTAGAACACAGAATTGGAAGTCTTGAAAAAATGATTGACACGGGCGCTGTTTCTTATGTTCCTGAAAATCATCAAATAATGACAGAACTACGTGAAGAGAAGGTACAAAGAGTTGTAAAATCTATTCCCGAATTAGAACTTTATGGCGATCGCGAAGGAGATTTATTAGTTATTGGTTGGGGAAGTACTCGTGGGCATTTATTGACTGCTATCAACGAAATGCGTTCCAAAGGCGCTAACATTAGTTTAGCACATTTCAACTATATAAAACCACTTCCTAAAAATACACAAGAAGTTTTATCGAAATTCAAGAAACTTGTTGTTTGTGAATTAAATATGGGTCAATTTGCCAACTACCTCAGAATGAACTTTCAAGAGTTTCATTACAATCAATATAACAAAGTGCAAGGGCTTCCTTTCACTATGAATGAATTAACTGAAAATTTCCACAAATTATTAGAAGAGAAATAGTCATGAGCGAAATTCAAACTAAATTAAGTCCAAAAGAATTTAAAAGCGACCAACAAGTAAGATGGTGTGCAGGATGTGGCGACCATGCCATTTTAAGTGCAGTTCATAAAGCGATGTCGGAACTTAGAATTCCGAAAGAAAAATTTGCTGTTGTTTCAGGAATTGGTTGTTCATCTCGATTTCCATATTATATGGATACATACAGTTTTCATGGAATTCATGGCAGAGCTGCCGCAATTGCATCGGGCGTAAAAGTTGCAAATCCAGATCTTAGTGTATGGGAAATAACCGGCGATGGAGATGCTTTAGCAATTGGAGGGAATCATTTTATTCATGTGATAAGAAGAAATGTTGATATAAACATTCTCCTTTTCAACAATGAAATATATGGCTTAACAAAAGGACAATACTCTCCTACTTCTAAAGATGGGCAAGTAACAAAAACTTCTCCTTATGGAACAATTGAACATCCATTTCATCCGGGAGAATTAGCTATTGGTGCACAAGGAAAATTCTTTGCACGTGCTGTTGATACAAATATGAAACTCGCTACCGAAATTTTTGTTGAAGCCGAAAAACATGAAGGAACTTCTGTGGTTGAAATATTGCAAAATTGCATAATCTTTAATGATAAAGCTTTCGGGCATATAACTGACAAAGAACATAAAGCAGACCGCCAAATTATTCTAAAACATGGAGAACCAATGATTTTTGGAAAAAACAATGACAAAGGACTCGTCATGGAAGGTATGCACCTTAAAGTTGTAAATATTGGAGAAAATGGAATTCCCGAAAAAGATATTTTAATTCATGATGCCCATGAAGAAATTCCATTTTTACATCTTATGCTTGTGAATATGTCTTATCCTAATTTTCCAGTTGCTTTAGGAGTTATACGCTCGGTTTCTGATTCTGTATATGATGTAAGAATTGAAGAGCAAATTGAAAATATCAAAAGCAAATCGAAAATAAAATGTGTTGACGATATGCTCAACAGTGGAAGTACATGGGAAGTGAAATAAATTATCTTTCATAATACTTGCTACTAAAAAACAGAAAAATTAGGAACAAAAAAATACCTTTCATAATAAATTATGAAAGGTATTTTTTTTGCTATATGTTGAGTGAAATATTATTCTAAAATCTATTCTGATTTCGAAATGTTTTTCAAATAATCATACCAGTTCTCTATTCCTTCACCGGTTTTCACCGAAACTTCAAGAAAGTCCAACTTATGGTTAACCTTTTTGGCATATTCTTTTGCCTTCTCAATATCGAAATCTACATATGGCAACAAATCGATTTTGTTAATAATACAAAGGTCCGAAGATTGAAACATTGAGGGATATTTCAATGGCTTATCTTCACCTTCAGTAACACTAATTACAACAACTCGTTTTGTCTCTCCTAAATCGAATAATGATGGGCAAACCAAATTTCCAACATTCTCAATAATTAAAATTGAATTATCGGAAATATTCAATTTTTTCACAGCTTTCATTACCATATCGGAATCGAGATGGCAACCATTTCCGGTATTTATTTGTATTGCCGGTGCTCCAGCTGCTTCAATTCTCTCGGCATCGTTCATGGTTTGTTGGTCGCCTTCTACGACAAAAAATTCTTTTTCAGCTTTTAAGTCTTTAATTGTTCGCTCCAGCAAACTCGTTTTTCCTGAACCAGGCGAACTAACTAAATTGAAAGCAACAACATTTTTTGCTTCAAAATATCCCCTATTCCTTTCAGCAAGAAGCTGATTTTTCCCCAATATATCCTGCTCAATTTTTATTTCGGTACCATGAGAATGATGATGATCGTGAGAATGGTGATGATGATTGTGAGAATGAGAATGCTCATGCTCCTCACCATCGTGAGAATGAGTATGAGAATGTTGGTGATTATCTTCAATATTTTCACCTGGTTTCCTGAAAGTTATATTATTTCCATCGCCTTCACAGCCACAAGTACTACACATAATTTCAATTTTAATTAAAAGGGAATTTGTTTAATGAAACGCCGAAGCGAATATTTTTCAATTCTGAAATATATTTGAAAAAAAAGAGGTCGCGAGCGGATTCGAACCGCTGTAAAAGGTTTTGCAGACCTCCGCCTAACCACTCGGCAACGCGACCAAAAATTAATGAGTGCAAAGATAAATATTATTTCAATTTATCAAGAGAATAAAAAAATATTTTTCTTCAATTTAAACTCTACTAAATCATAAACAGACAATAACAAATTTTTGCAAATTCAATCAAAGATTTAATGAAATATTATGGAAAAAGAATAGTTTTGTAAGAAATAAATAAAGTGAATTATGGGAGTACCACGACTATTCAGATTGCCTGGCTATAAGAAATTTAGTTTCTTTCCAAGATATTACGATGCTCAAAAAGAAGAACTTCAGGATAGAGTAAGAAATATAAAGAACGAATTAGAAAAGAATGATAAAAAAACCGATGAAAGAGCTCCAATAATTAAAGGGCAAATGAGAGAATATTTTCATAGAGCAAATACCGCAAAAATAAAACGACAATCGAATATCAGGCTAATTGTGATTATTGCTGTTCTATTCATTGTTTTATATTATTTGCTATATTTTTAATTTATCGAATGTCAGATATAATAAATTTATTGCCTGATTCGGTTGCAAATCAGATTGCTGCAGGCGAAGTTATTCAACGACCGGCTTCGGTTGTAAAAGAATTGATAGAAAACTCTATTGATTCCGGAGCCACAGAAATTAAAGTCAATATTAAAGATGCAGGAAAAACCCTGATACAAGTGATTGACAATGGTTGCGGAATGTCTGAAACTGATTGTAGGATGGCTTTTGAGCGTCATGCAACATCAAAAATAAAAAGTGCAAATGACCTTTTCGAAATCCGCACTATGGGATTTCGGGGAGAAGCACTTGCGTCAATAGCTGCCATTGCCAGAGTTGAGCTAAAAACAAAACTTTTTGACGATGAACTTGGAACACACATAATTATAAGTGGATCGAATGTAGAAAATCAGAATATTATAAGTTGCCCAAATGGCTCGAACTTCATAATTAAAAATTTGTTTTATAATGTTCCTGCACGCCGAAAATTTCTAAAAAAAGACACAACAGAATTTTTTCATATCATCAACGAATTTAAGAGAGTAGCTTTAAGCAATCCCGAAATCTCGTTCAGCTTAATTCACAACGAAAATACAATTTATAATCTACCTTCATCGAATAGAAAACTTAGGATTTCAAATATTTTTGGAAAATCGATAAGCCAGCATTTACTTTCAATAAATACTCAATCTGACATCTTAAAAATATCAGGATTTATTGGGGCACCAAAACTGGCAAAAAAGAATTTTGGCGACCAATTTTTCTTTGCTAATAACAGATTTATGAGACATACTTACTTTCATAAGGCTGTTGTTATTGCTTTCGAAAATATTATCTCTTCAGAATTAATTCCCTCATATTTTTTATTTTTAGAGATAGATCCTGCGGAAATTGATATAAACATTCACCCAACAAAAACTGAAATAAAATTTGAAGACGAATCAAGTATTTGGCAGATTATTCGACTTGTTGTGAAAGAAGCACTGGGAAAATTTAATATAGTTCCAACACTCGATTTTAGCACTGAAAATCCAATAAATATTCCAATTTTAAATCAAAATAGCAATTTGCAGCCCCCATCAGTGGAGGTAAATTCTGCATATAATCCTTTCAAAAATGAGAAGATGGAAATGCAAGGAAAATTTGCACCATCAGGCTCACAAAAACAAAATACTGCAAACTGGGAAAAACTATACGATGGAGTAGAAAAAGATTTCGACATGAACCTAAGGCCTGCCGAAACTCATTCTCAAACCAAAATAGATACTTCTAATAAGATCCAAATTAATAGAAATACTATTCAAATAAAAAATAAATATATTCTGATTTCTGTAAAATCGGGATTAATGATAATTGACCAAAAAAGAGCTCATGAAAGAATTTATTATGAATATTTTCAAAATATTTTCAACAAAAAAAACTTTACAATTCAAAAACTTCTTTTCCCAAAAACAATAGAGTTATCACCAGATAATTATGAGATATTCAACGAAATATATTTATCAATAAATTCACTCGGTTTTAATATAGAATTCAAAGAAAAAAATAATATTTGCATAAATGGCGTACCTTCGGTTTTTGAAATTCAGGAACCGGAAGAATTCATAAACTTACTCATCGAAAATTATAAAGAGGCAGAACATGATATTGCTGAAAAAATTACAGATAGCGTAGTAATTTCACTCGCAAAAACGGCAGCAATAAACTATGGCACACCACTTTCTTCCGAAGAAATGAATAATATTGTTGATAGACTTTTTGCATGCAAACTGCCAAATTATTCGCCTGGTGGAAAAATAATTATTTCGATATTAAAAATCGAAGATATAGAAAATAGATTTGAAAATATGAAAGCTTAGAGATGCAATATTTTCTTCACAAATATTTCGTTTTTTAAGCTTAATTTTGAGAAATAAACACCACCGGATACTTTAACATTTTGCCCATCGGTGCAATCCCATTCTATCGAATGAACACCCTTTTCTTTAAATTCTTGCAACAGAGTTTTTATATGTTCACCACTAATATTGTAAATTTCCAATTTTACAAAACAGGCGTTTTCATTTGTAAAAACTATTGATGTTTTTTCAGCAAACGGATTTGGGAAATTTTGCTCAAGTTTTCCAACAAATTTTTGTACTTGCAATTTGTTAGTAGTTTCAACATTTAGTGAAGTTTTAGTATAAGTATTATTGTCTGAAACTCTAATATTTATATTCCAATTCTTATTGTTAATAATTGGCATGAAACTAATTAAACCAGAACCAGACATTTCAATTTCGTTTGGGAACTCTGGCGGAATGAATCTTAGCGAATAATTTTCAGGTATTTTACATATGTTTGAACAATCTGATATATGATAATGTTTTTCGTCTCCATTCGAGATTCCCGAATACCAATAATGATTTTCAATTATCGAATTTGTTGAATCGCTGTCAGAAATTTCGTCGTAATAAAATTCTATCACACCCGAAGGATACAATTTTACAGCAAAATTTACCAAAGTCTTAAGTGGATTTATTTCGGTGGACATCTGCCATCTGAAACAGGCAACATTTTCATTTCCTTCATACCAAACTGCATCGCCTTGCGTAGGAATAATCCGCAAATTGCTGCCAAAAGGTGCAATAACTTTATTTATTGCAAGCGAACTCGCCGTATTGTTATAGTATGGAATTATATCAGTTAAATTAAAAATAATTGTTCCTTCGGTCGTAACGATTACACTATCATACGAATTTTGAAAGAACGGAAAACTAAAATCTAATTCTTGAAAAACTGCACCTGAAATTAAATTACTGAATGCAAGCTCCTTGCCATCAATATTTGGAAAAGAATGCTGAAAACTTTCCTGTTCGTAAGACAAATCTAAAGTCCATGAATATGGAATATTTCCTCCTTCGGCAAATAATTGAAAATAATATTGTTCAAAAACCTGTGCCTCAGGCAATTCTATGGTTTCAATTTTTATGCAACCAGAATTTTTCCTATATGGCATACTGATTTTAGTTAGATTATTATTTATTATTTCAACCGATTTTTCAATAAAATTGCTTTTTTTATTTTCCTGATAATCAATAAGATTAGCCGCAAATATTTTACCTTCCGATATACTATCTACGTCTTTTTCGTATATCAAAGTAAAAATTTTCAAATCTTTATCTGCTTCCATTTCATCTAATAAAAATGAAATATCAAGCCCAATTTCGATATGCTTTGACCATGCCTCATTAAATCCTTGCATCGAATTTGAGCCTCCCTGAAAATTAAATATTGGGAATTCAAATATTTCATCTGGTTTGTCGCTCTTAAGATTGTAACTAAAACCAGTGGCAATTTTAATCATATTTCTCTGCTCATGTTCAAGTTGCAAGTCTAAAGTTAGTTTTGGTTCATAGTTTGTTTTGGGTTGTAAAATGTGGACTGCATTATTCCAAATTCCACCATCATCCAAAGATTCTGCCAATAGTTTATACATGAAATATGCTTTCCCAGAATCTGCCCATGAAGCTCCGTAGCTGTTAGCAAATAAAACTCCTCCAATTTCCCAGTCTTTCATATCAAGGATGCTATCGCCATTTAAATCAATATTATTTGAAAAAATACCATCATTGTTGTAATCAAATCTTATCGAATCATTGTATCCAACAATTGTCATTGCATGTGATATTGTGCTACTCCACCTGGTTATTACCCACTTGCCAGCCTCATGAGTTCCTTCGGGCAATTGATTTATTTGGCTTGGCCAGATTGTGGATGAGTAAAAATTTGCAAGACCACCAAAATTCGAGCTGTCAAAATGATTAAATAGCCAATGTTTCAATACATTCAATCCATCCTCTGAACTTACATCTATTGCATAGAAATCCTGAACTCTATTTTTCATTGAACGATGGTATTTATCGTATCCAGACATCCACATGGTATGACTTGTAAAATCGTCTTCGAAATCGGCATAAAAATCATTGTAGTTTGGGCTTCCAAACTGTTTCAGAATATTCCAGCTATCGAAATAACTAACTCCTATGCTACTTGAAATTCCTTGATTTAAAAAATTGAAGGTAAAATCTGGGGGATATTGATTTTCACTTTCTTTTGAACTTAAGTCTCGAAGCAAATTTATTTCGTACGTAAAAGTGTATCCTACACCACTTTGTTGCCCACAGTTCCAAAATTCTTGATTCCTGATTGGTGGGAAAAAACTATTTAAAGAATTGTCAAGTTTGTATGGAAAATGATTAGTATCAAAACTTTTCGTAGAATAAGGATAAGCAATTTCTTTTAGCTTTTCGTATCTATATAAAGATTGTAGGAAGTTTTTGTTGTCTGAACTTTGGCTATAATTTTGAGAGAAAACTATTTTTACTGAAAAGAAAAATAAGATGAAAACCACAATTTTTAGAATTCTAATCAAGGCAATTTCTCTCACAATAAAAATCTAATTAAAAAAAGAAATTATATATTAAATTTCTGCTTTAACAATTGAGTATTTGCTTTTGCTATATATATTTGCTTATACTCGTTAATAAATGATTCAGCCTAATAGGTTTTGTTAGAAAATCGTTGCAACCGGCTTTGTAGCAATTAGCTTCTGCATTTATGAGTAGATGAGCTGTTTGAGCAATAATTGGGACATCTTTCCGAAAGCTTCTAATCTGACGACTTGCTTCGTAGCCATCCATTTCTGGCAATTGTAAGTCCATCAAAATCACATCAATATCTTTGTTTTTTTTACAGATATCTACAGCTTCTATACCATTAAAAGCATATATCAATTTTGCTTGAGTTTTCCGTAAAGCGGCTTCAAAAAAAATATTGTTAATATCAATATCTTCAACAATTAATATTGTTTTATCAGACCATTCAAATAGATTAGCATTTTTCATTACGATAATCATTAAATTCTCAACAAATATATAACAATATTAATTGAAAAGTAGAATTAAAAACTTAAAGTCAAATTCTATAACTATAAGTAATTATAAACTAATAATAAAAGGTATGATTTTTTTTGCTTTGTAAATTGCATCTGTAAAAAAGCATATCAGGATTTACGGCTTGTCGAAGAAAATTACAGATCAGCTATTAGGGCAATATTTCGAGATAAAAATCTTCTTTTTGCGTCATAATTTCTTTCTCTTCATCGGTTTTGTCATCATATTTTAACAGATGCAAAACACCATGCAGTGCAACTCTTGAAAGTTCGTTTTGGAAAGACACCGAATATTTTTCCGCATTTTCTTTTACTCTGTCTAAACTAATAAAAATGTCGGCAGAAATTTCGCTTCCTTCAGAATAATTGAAAGTTATCACGTCAGTGAAATAGTTGTGGTTGAGATGTTTTTTGTTTAGCTCTAAAAGATATTTATCGGAACAAAAAATATAATTTATTTCGGCTATAATGCTGTTTTCATTAATTACAACTTTACTTATCCAATCTTTAAGAAATTCAAAATCAGTAAAATCAAAATTCGTTTCTTCATTAAAAAAATTGACAGACAATGTTTTAATTTAATTTAAATTTGATTTCAATTTTCCTTCCTTCATCAAAAAATTTCAAGTCGTCTGAAAGATGTTTCATTAAAAATACACCACGACCATGAGGCTTTTCAATATTTTCTGGTGAGGTTGGATCCGGAATTCTATTAAAATTAAATCCTGTTCCTTCATCTACTATAGTAAAAACTAAAAAGTTATCGTCGGTAAAAGAGCTTAAAACAACCATTTTAGAACCATCTAATTTGTTACCATGGAATATCGCATTGTTCACTCCTTCGATTATGCTAACCTGAATTTTCCCGTATATTTCATCGCTAATATTTAATTCAGTAGAAATATCATCAATTAACTTTTCAACGAGGCAAAGGTTCTTAACTTCCGACAGGAATTCAATTTTCTTTCTCATCAACTAATTTTCATTTAATTTGACTAAATACTCTTTGTATTTTTTGTTGTAATAATTTATCAATTTTATATTTGACGTCTTCAATATTTCATTAAATTGCAAATTTACATCTTTATACTTAAATATCTCCTCTGGGTTACTAAAAATATTTTCATTTCCTTCTTTCGATTCTCTTTTCTTTTCAATTTCTCTTTGATACTCGGAATTTTCTGCATCGAGCAATCGAGTCAATATAAGCTCTTGTCGTTTAAGAGTTTGAGGAGTAATATTTTTGTTTATTAAGTCGTTTTCTGTTTGGTCGATTAGCTTTTTTATCTCGTTCATAATTTTTTTTGTTCCAGACTTAAGCGACTGATTCTTTGCCATTTCGCTCATCATTTTCTGAAATATTTCTTGCTGAGCGAGCATTCTTGCCAATTGTTTATTCATTCCGTTTTTGTCTGGTTTTCCTTTGCCGTCCTTTTTTTTCATCTGGTCTATCAAACTCTGAAGCTGAGATTTCAATGATTCTTGCATTCCCTGCATTTGTTTCATTGACGGTTTTCCTTTTCCTTCTTTCTGGCATTGTTGCTGTCCTTGCATATCCATCGACATTTGGTTTTGCATAGATTTTAAAGCTTCTGCTAAAAGCAATGCTAAATTGTTGGCCGAAGTCATCACGAATTGTTGCTTAATACTTGCCGGACCTTTTTTTCTATCCTCAATTAATAGATTTGTTTTCGACAGATTTTTTTCAATAGAAAGCAATTCTCTATTTATTGTACTACTCAGCTGAGGTGTACGTTTTGCCAAGGCATAGAGCGAATCTTTGATAATCGTAAAATCGTCGGCAATTTTGTTTTGACTACCAATTAGGTCGATATATAGTGGATCTTTGTCGCTAATCTTTTTTGTGATTTTTAACAATTCTTCCTGATCGAATGAAAAATTTATCAAATTGTCTAAAATTTGTCGCAAATTATCCATGTCCTCCATTGCTTGTTGTTGCTTGTTAGAATTTAGCATTTGTTGCATAGATTGCGACATTTCTGAAAGTTGCTCGGAATTTTTTTTCTGATTTCCTGAAGCTTTTTTTGATTTTCCTTTTTGGAGATTTTCCGATCCTTTTTGAAACTCTTCATTAATATCTTGGATTTCCTGATCGAGATTTTCCATTTTCATCGGATTTTTTAACTCATCGTTTAATTCTTGAGTTTTTTTAATCTCTTCAGTTAGCTTTTCAAATTTTTCTGATTGTTCATTTTGCTTTTTTTGCAGTTCGCTATTTTCCGATTTTTTATCTTTTGTTTCTTCAGAAAGCTCTTCTTGTTCTTTGGCAAGTTCGTTTAGATCTTCGATGTTTTTCTCTACTTTTTGTTCAACTTCAAATTCTTTAAGCATCTCAAGATTTCTGTCTAATTGCTCCATTAAATCGTCAAAAGACATTTCCAAATCGTCTGAAAGTTGGTTGAATTTGTCTTCATTAAATTTCTCCTGAAGTTTATTTAGTTCATCCATCAATTCTTTTAGTTCATCAGTCATTAGATTTTCCAGAAGATCTTCAATTTGTTGTTGCTTGTCAAGAATTTCCTGTTCTTCTTCAGAAAAAGAGTTTAAAACATCATTTTTAAGTTCGTTTTCATCGGCAATTTCTTGCATTAGCTCTTCGAGCTTGCTCTGATTTTTCATTATCTCTTCAACCATTTGAGTTTTTTCCCAAGTGGTTGAATTTTCATTTATGTTTTTTTCTTTTAGCTGTTTGATGTCTTTTTTTAGTTTTTCAGCCAATTTCATACTTTCGTCAATTTTTGCAAAAATATTTTTATTAGCATCGTCCGAAAGTTTTTGCAATTCTTCTTCAGAAGGGATCGAATATTCGTAGGTTCTTGTGCGGCTTGATTTGCTTCCTAAAACAGCATCGTTGTCCCAAACCATAAAATAATATTCAATTTTATCTTCGTTACTGATATTCAGCTTTGCAAAATCGATAGAGTAATAAAATTCCTGAATAGTTAGATTTTTACTTATCGGGATATTAACAATCGAATCGTTTTCCTCATTTTTTGAAAATACAAAAGATAAATTTTTAAATCCATAATCATCATCAATATTTCCTTTAAAATAAAAGACTGATGGTTTAATAGAATCAACTATTGAGGCAACTTGAATATTTGGGTATAAATCAGGAATCACATTTACAAAATATTTGACAATTTCTTTCTTTATATAGAAGGAATTTGAAATTGTTAATGCGTATTTTTTGCTTTCAAGGAATTTTTTCTCAAATTTGAATTCATCATTAGAAAAATCTGCTGGTTTTTTCTCATTCTCAAAAATAAAAAACAACGAGTCTATATCAATAGTTTTAAAATTCCAAATAATCTTAGAACCAAATGGAACAGTAAGATCGCCCACATTATTCAATATTCTGTTAGGCTCTTGAGTATATGTAGGTGAATTTATTGAAACGACAAAATCGAGAATAACCGGTGCCGGTAAAACTTCAATTGTATAATTCTGTGAGTGATAATTATCTGCATTGAAGAAAAATTCTAATGAGTTGTTCAAATTTCTGAATTTATATGAAAATTCAGAATTGTCTATTTTCTTCATTATGAAGGAATTACTTCCAAAGCTGATAAATATTTTTTTTGGGACATATTCTCCCTCAATTTTTGCAAAAATTTCAATATCGCCACCTTTTTCAGCAAATAGAGAATCATTTTTCAATATAAATTTGAAAGGTACTTTTGGTTCGTAATAAGTGTCATGATTGACAATTCGTTCGGCACCTTCTGTTAGTAGAGCTGGCGAAATTATAAAAATTGCTGCAAAAACAATTGCAATCAGACCAATATATTTGAAGTAGGAAAAGTTTCTCTTGAAATTGATTGCTCGTCTGAAGGGGATTGGTTTTATTTGCTCAATTCTTTGATCTATACTTGCATAAACCAATTGTTGCGAATATGAATTTTCTTCAGCAATATTCGCTAATTCTAAAGTATTCAGCAATTTATCTTGTATATCGGAAAAATGATTCGATATAATTCTCGAAGCTTGTTTGTGCGAAATTGTTTTTCCAATTTTAAAAAACGATAGAATTGGAACTAAGATGAACCAGATGAAAATTATTGAAAAAACCGACAGCAAACTATAAAAAATACCGGTTCGAATGCCTATAGAAAAGTGCCCGTAATATTCAGAAATACTTACACTTATATAAAAAACCAAATACAATATAAGCGACAATAACAGACCTCTAATTACCTGATTAACATAATATTTACGTATAAACTTATCAAGTTTTGAAAGTAATATTTTATATTCTTCGTTCATTAATTTTGCAATATTAAATTTAGATTACAAAAAGCCAGTAGCAATTTTCAATTTTTCATGTTTTTGAAATCCAATATTTGGGATTCAATTTTGAATTATTTTTCCATATTTCAAAATGAACTTCCGTTGTATTTTCTTTTTTTTCGGTACTAATTACACCTATTGTCTGTTTGGTAGAGATTTTATCTCCGGAACTCACAATTACATCTTTCAAATTAGAATATACGCTAAGATAATTTCCATGACGTATGATAACTGCCTGATTTCCATCGGGTGTCATAAAAACCTTACTTACAGTTCCGTTGAAAATTGCACGAACTATTGAACCTTCAGTTGTGCTGATGTCAATTCCATTGTTCCGTATTTTTATTCCACTCAAAACCGGATGCGGATGCTCACCAAAAACACCTGTTATAACTCCTCGCTCGGTAGGCCATGGTAAATGTCCTTTGTTTTTTCCAAAATTATCGGAAATTAATTTGTCTTCTGGCGTAAGTGCAAAATTTGATTTTCCTGAAGAATTTCCTTTTGAGGCTGCCAACCTGGCTCTTTCAGCAGCTTTACGTGCCTCTTCTGCAATAATTTTTTCAATTTCTAATTGAAGTTTGTGCGCAACCAGTTCTTTCTCTTTTATCTTGCTTTTAAGGTCTTTTTCTTGAGACTTTAGCTGATTCAAAACCGTTGATTGTTCTTGCTTTTCGCCATAGAGTTTGTCTTTAACGTCTTCTGTTTCATATATTAGAGTTTGCTTTTTATTTTTTTTTGCCTCCAAAACATTGATTTTTTCGTTCAACTCGTTTTGCATGGCTATGATAGTGTCTGCCTGCGACTTTCGGTATTTCGTGTAATACTGGAAATATTTTATTCTTTTATATGCCTGATTTATATCTTCTGCCGACAAGATAAAAGCCAATTTATCATAAGAATTAGAATTTTGATAGGCATAGTAAATCATTTTTGCATAATTCTCCTTAATCGAATTAAGTTCCTTTTCAAACGTTTCAATTAATTCACCATTGTTTTCGATTTCGCTTTCAATAAATCCAATTTCTTTATTGATGGTTGATATTTGATTTTTTCTGCTATTGATTTTTGTATTAAGGAGTTTCAGTTTATTTAATGAACTGGATTTATTCTTTTTAGTTTGTTTTAAAAGTTTGTTGGTATAGTCAATTTCCTTTTGATTTTTCTGTTTTTTCTTTTCAAGATCCTGTCTGTTTTGGGCGAATAGATTGTCTGGAAGTGCAAAAAATACAGCAAATATTAGAGCAAAAAAATAGATAGTGCGAGCTTTCATTTCTTATTAATAAATGCGTTTATATTTTTTTGAAATTTTAAAAGGAAATCTCATTTTTTTATCGACCACAACTTTTGAATACTTTAACGAAAAATCCATCGAATTGCTTTCATTACTGATATTTAGGTTTATCAATTTTGGAAAAAGTAATTTATTAACTTTTTGAAATTCGTTATAATCAATATTCATTTTCTTCTTTTCAAAATTATCTGCTATTGATATTTTTGTTATTTTATTCAACTGCCTATCAATAAATATTTCTTGAAGGATTTTTGATCCTTCAATCGAAGCTAAGACCTGATTATTCGCATCAATTGGAATTTTAACACAAACAATATTACTATCTGTTTCTTCGAAAATCATATTTTTATGAATACTATTGATTTCTGTATCATCGTACTGGAAATACTTGTTCAGCAAAATTGATTGAAGTAGAAAAAAGTCAATTTGTATTTTATAATTTCTATTAAAATACTCGTAATCGCCTATATAATAGGTAGAATTTATTTTGTCAATAATTTTTACAGAATCGCGGCTTAAAACAATTCGAGCCAGCTCTATGCCTATTCCAGGATTGACTGAAATCCAAATTAGGCTATCTTTTTGAATTTTGATAGTTCCTTTTATCCCAATTTTCGATTCATCGTTTATCAATTTTCCTGAAAATTTCAAAAACAAATTATTGAAAGGAATCTGAGCTGAATTTACTTCTTTAACTATCAAAAGTGCTTTGGATGGAGTTTCCGGAATTTCAAACAAATGCTTCTGCAATTTGCATGATGAGGCAGAACCTATAATTAAGATTATAAGAAAAATATTTGCTATTTGTTTAAATTTACTCACACTTCAAATTTTACTCAATAAATATCCCTTCTTCCATTTTTTTTTGCAAAAGCTCTGATCCTTTACCTGTTTCAACAGCATTTTTCCATTGTTGTTTTGCCTTATCTTTTTGCCCGTTTTTGTAGAGAATATCGCCGTAGTGTTCAATAATTACGGCACTTTTATCTCCACTATTTAAAATAGCTTTTTCAATAATTTCTAATGCTTTTTCGAAATTTGCCATTTTAAATAAAATCCAGGCATATGTGTCGAGATATGTTGCATTGTTAGGCTCTGCTTCAATTGTCTGCCGGCTCATTTGCTCGGCTTTTTCAAGAAATTCTTCTCGTAAAGACAAATAGTAACTATAGTTATTTAATACTAAAATATTGTTTCCATCTATCTCTAAAAGCTTGTCGAAATATTCATCAGATTTCTTGTTTTCTTTGAAAATATGAAAAATCTCGCCAAGATAAAGATAGAACTGGACTTTTAGCTGCTTACTATCAGCCACTAAATCTAAGCCCATTTCTAAAACCTTTTTAGCTTCTTCGTATTTCTTAATTTCTTTTGCAGCAATTCCATTAAACAAATAGATTAATGGCTGATTAGGGAAATATTCCAATGCCTCTTTGCTATCTATGTACATGGTATCATAATTTGCCAATTGGCTTTCGATGAGTAATGTTTGTTCCCAAATCAAATAACTTTTTTTATCGATACTTAAAACTGTTCTATATTCTTTAAGTGCTTGTTCAAAATCCTTTTCAGAAACCAAAAAATCGGCATACACCGAGTGAACAACTGCATTGTTTTGATGAGTTTCGAGCAGAATATTTAATAAGGTATATTTTTTGTCGGAATTTGCAAATTCGTTTGATTCGCTTAAAAAATATAGAAGTGAAGTTACTTTTGCCATTACATTCAAATTCTCCGATTTAAATGCAAGTTCCAATTCTTTAAACCAATTTTCATAATCCTTTTTTAATCTATACAAATCTGCCAACGACAAATGAGCTATCGAATAATATGGATCAATTTCAAATATTTTTTTGAAAATTTCGAATGCTTCATAGTAATTTTTATCGGCAATATGTAGCTCTGCAATCTGCCCTAAATATTTGGTTTCCTTAGGATATAGTTCTACTAATTTTTCTATTTCGTCAATTGCCTTTTCGAATTTTCCATCCATGAAATAAATTGTTTCTTTTTGCAATGAAATCTGTTCAGAGATTCCATTTTTTTCTTCAATTTTATTCAGAATTTCTATTGCTTTTTTAGTTTTCCCAATCTTTGAATAAATGATAGCCAAATCAATATAATAGTCGGTTTCTTCAGGATTAGTCTTAATTAGATTTTTATATATATCAATTGCTTTAGTTATTTCATTGTTGTTCAAATATATATGCCCAAGCAAAAGTTGATACCAAATATTTGACGGATTTTTTTCAACAGCAAATTCTGCATATTTTTGAGCTCCTGAAAAATCTTGTTGATATACATGAATATTTGCAATTTCGTAATTCGCTAGAGCACTATTTGGTTTAATTTCTAAGCATCTCAAATATAATGACAAAGAATTCAGATAATCTCCGAGCATTTTATGTTTTGAAGCCTCTATCAACGAAAACCTAAATTCCTGCTCTTTCTTTTCAGTAAGAATTTGGTTTGAATCCTTAGCTTTTCCTGCTGGCTTCAATGTTGAACATGATGCCAACATTATCAAGGCCAGTAAAGATATGCAATACTTCAAACTTATTATATAATTATATTTCATGAAATTTTAGCGATTAGAAAAAGCGAAAAATTTACTCTCGAATTAGCACTTCAAAATTAAAATTGCTTAATGCAATAAACGATTAGTTTTGCATTTTCTTACAAATTTAGAATCAAGCAGCAAATTCATTGTATCAAAAACACCTACATAAATATTAGTTTAGTCGATAATTGTAGTAAAATCACCAATACTCATTTCCGGAACGTTTCCAACAATTTCTACTGAATTACCTATCATTGAGTTTTTTATATTAAAATCTTCAACTTTAGAATTTGATTGAATAATACCATTTCTAACAATTGAATTAATTATTTGTGAATTTTCTCCAACAGACAAATGAGGTCCAATTATAGAATTTTTTATTACTACATTTTTACCTATAAAACAAGGTTCTTTGATTAGTGAATTTTGAATATTTGCAGTATCAGAAATTAGGTTTTCGTTTTTATTTAGTTCAAGAATTCGCTGATTTGTATAAACTGTTGCATCTTTATTGCCGCAATCGAGCCATTCTTCAACTTCAGATGTTTTGAATTTTATATTATTATTCTTCATATTTTCCAAAGCATCGGTAAGCTGATACTCGCCATTCACAACAATATCATTATCGAATAGATACTTTAATTCTTTGCAAAAATTCTTGCCGTCTTTAAAATAATATATTCCAATAATTGCCAAATCGGAAATCTTATCTTTTGGTTTTTCAATAAAATCAGTAACAATATTTTCGTTGTTGGTTTTCACTACTCCAAACGAGCTTGGGTCGTCAACTTTTTTCACCCAAATTATTCCATCGCTACTACCATCCAAAATAAAATCTGCTTTTAGCAAAGTATCTGCATAAGCAACAATAACTTTTCCACAAAGGGATTCTTTTGCACAATAAATTGCATGAGCTGTGCCTAAAGCTTCAGTCTGATAATATATTTTAGAATCTGCCCCAATAGATTTGGCAATATTGTGAAGATGGTTTTCTACATCTTTTCCAAAATCGCCAATTACATATGCAATCTCTTCAATTTTTTCATTCAAATTTTTTCCTATCTCTTCAACCAATCGTTGAACTATTGGTTTTCCGGCAATAGGTATCAAAGGTTTCGGAATGGTGAGAGTGTGAGGTCTCATTCGTTTTCCCATTCCAGCCATTGGTATAATTATTTTCATTTAGAAGTTTTTAATATTAAGTTTATTTAAATAATTCTATGCAGAAATCAGCAAAATGCTGAGTTTATATCACTTTTAGAAGTGTACTAATTTTCCCCTGTATGTCCGAAACCCCCGGCACCTCTGCGAGATTGAACCAATGATTCAACTTCATCCCAAACCACAGTATCGTGTTTAGCAACTATCATTTGACAAATACGCTCTCCATCACTAATTTCTACCTCATTCTCAGACAAATTAATAATTATTACACCAACTTCACCTCTATAATCCGAATCAATGGTTCCCGGGCTATTCAAAACGCTCAAACCTTTTTTTATAGCTAAACCACTACGCGGTCTTATTTGCGCTTCGTAGCCAATAGGGATTTCGACAAAAATTCCAGTAGGAATAAGTTCCCTTTGCATAGGTTTTAACAATATAGGAGAATCAAGATTTGCTCTTAAATCCATGCCAGCAGAAAAATTTGTGCTATATTGTGGCAAATTATGTTTAGACTTATTAACGATTTTTACTTTCATTTACCTTTAATAAAATTTGCAAAAGTAGTGATAATATTTTTGTCATCAACTCAAGATGCTTACATTTGAATTGCAATTTATGTATCAAAATAGTTAAAAAATAAAATACTGAAAACTTAAAATGTTTTGCTTATCTTTATTCTCAATAAAATAATTGAAACATTATAAATGTTATAAAGTATTATATAATTAATTTAGAATAATAATATTTAATGAAAATGGATATAGAAAAAGCCAATATTTTATTAGTTGAAGACGATAAAAATTTAGGTTTCATCTTAAAAGATTATCTTGAAATGATTGGTTATTCAGTTAGTTTAGAAAATAATGGAGAAAAAGGATTTGAGGCATTTCGCATCAATCCATACGATGTTTGCATCTTAGATATTATGATGCCACTAAAAGATGGTTTCACCCTTGCAAAACAAATTAGAAGAAGAAGTAATATCCCCATTATTTTTGTTACTGCAAAATCAATGGACGAAGACAAAATTAAAGGATTTAAGATCGGAGCCGACGACTATCTAACAAAACCTTTTAGCACAGAAGAATTAAGCTTAAGAGTTGATGCTATATTAAGAAGGTATAAAAGTCCACATAATAATCCACTTTCTAAAGAATACAAAATTGGAAGTTTTACATTTAAATTTCTTGACCAATTGTTGGTTTGCGATTCCTTTGAAAAACGACTTACTAAAAGAGAATCTTCCTTATTGAAAATTTTAAGTGAAAATGTAAATAGTTTAGTAGAGAGAAAAACTATCTTGAAAAATATATGGGGAGAAGACGATTATTTTATGGGCAGAAGCATGGACGTTTATATTGCAAAACTTAGAAAATATCTAAAAACCGACAGCAATGTTTCCATAACTAATGTTCATGGCTCTGGTTTCAAACTGGTTGTTTCATAATAATTCGTAAAAATTCATTCTGATAAATAATCTAAATAAGACTGTTAACTTTTAAATTGTTATCCCGCTACGGCGGGATTATTTTTTTCAAAAAAAAGAAATGACCATAGAGAATAAAATTAGAATTGATAAATGGTTATGGGCAGTGCGAATTTTTAAAACTCGCAATCAGGCAGCCGAAGCCTGCAAAAAAGGACAAATTCAAATCAATAAAATTAGTGTAAAACCTTCGTATAGTATAAAACTTAATGATATAATTGAAGTAAGAAAAAATCCCATAATAAAAACATTCAAAGTTGTTGGATTGTTAGAAAAACGACAATCTGCAAAAATAGTGGTCGATTATGTCAAAGATTTGACTACAGAAGAAGAAATGCAGAAATTAAAGCAATCGAAAGATTCCTGGTATTATAACAGAGAAAAAGGTGCTGGCAGACCAACAAAAAAAGAACGAAGAATAATTGATAGTTTAAACCAAAATTTGTCGATCAACAACGACAATTTATGATAAATATCATAATAATAAATTGTTGATTTACTGCACATATATAACTATTTATTGGATTATTATCCTCAATTCTAATCTATTAATAAATTTTAACTAAAATATTTTATTATTCCGAAAATTAGTTTTTATATTTGCCCACTATTATTAACTAAATTTTAAGTGAAATGAAAAAATTCACATTATTATTCTCAATCTTTGCTATTTTAGGATTTTTCACCCTAAATGCACAAAGTATTTTGACAGAGGATTTTCAAGCAGGAACACAACCTGCGAATTGGGGACAAGTTACTTTAGCGACAGATGGAGGCTGGCTGTTTGGAGATGCAACTGCTATGAGTAGTGCATATTTTCCAATTCCCGATCATACAGTTTTTGCCTGTACAAATGATGATGAATGTGATTGCGACAAAAGCGATGATTTACTTTATACATCGACTCTTGATTTTAGTACTGCCACTTCTATTTTGATGCAATTTGACTATTTCTTTTATGCTGCGACATGGGATGTATCAACAGAAATTGCAACAATTAAAATTTCAACTGATGATGGAGTTACCTGGACAGATATTGAACTATTAGATGGAGTAGCGGACTGGACATCTCATACTATTGATCTTACTGCCTATGCTGGAAATTCAACCGTAAAAATTGGATTTCATTATAATGATGATGGGGGCTGGTTATATGGCTTTGCACTTGATAATTTGTCAATATTCCAACCTCTTCAATTTGACGCTAAAATACTTTCTTCTGACATGAGTCCATTTGTAATGACAGGAGATTATGACATTTCAGGAATGTTTGAAAACGCCGGAAGCGATGCTTTAACAAGCGTTGACGTAAATTATAGCATTGATGGTGGAACAGTTAATACATTTAATATGACCGGTTTAAATATTAATATGCTTGAAACTGAAGCATATTCTCATAATGTACAAGCAAATTTTCCAGCAACAGGATCCTATGAATTAACTATATGGCTTTCGAATCCAAATGGAAATGCTGACATGAATACCTCAAATGACTCTTTAACAATGACGGTTAATGTTTTAGATCAAATTGCTAATAGATTAGTTCTCATCGAACATTTTACCCAAGCTTCATGCGGACCATGTGCAAGTCAAAACCCTGCATTAGATGCTCTTATTTCTGATCCTCAAAATATTGACAGAGTTGTGCACATCGGTTACCACACAAGCTGGCCAGGTTATGATCCAATGTATGATTTTAATAATACTAATGGATTAGGAGATGCAAGAGTTGGTTATTATGGTGTATCTGGTGTTCCTGATTGCGTAATAGCAGGAAATCAAGGACAAGGCGCACCAAGTATAGTTTCTCAAGACAAAATTGATACTGAATATAATAGACCAGGATATTTCGAAATATCAGGACTAGCATATGCTGCAAACGGTGAATTAACTATCAATTTAACTTGTGAAGCATATGCAGATTTTACAACTGGAACTATAAAAGCTCATGTTGTTCTTGTAGAATACGTTAACTATAGTTCAGCCCCAGGATCTAATGGAGAAACATCTTTTCCAGATGTTATGAGGAAAATGTTCCCTGGAGAAACAGGAACAAACCTTAATAACCCAACAAGTGGAACTATATCTAATTTAGATTTTACATATACAATTCAAACTCCTATTGATATTAACAATTGTCATTTAGTAGTATTTGTCCAAAACGATTCTGATAAAGATATTTATATGGCAACAAAAATTGAGATTGGCAGTTGTTCTATGACTTTAGACGTTGTTTCAACTAATGTAACTACTCCAGGTGGAGCAGATGGAACTGCTACAGTTACTGCTAACAACGGAACTGCACCTTACACTTATCTTTGGGATGATGCTAATGCACAAACAACTGAAACTGCAACTGGCCTATCAGAAGGAACATACAATGTTACAGTAACAGATGCTGAGAATTGCATAACAGTAGTCTCAGTTGATGTATTAGATTTAACTTTCATTAATGAAGTGAATGGAAAAGAAATTGGAATTTATCCAAACCCAACTAAAGGTAAATTAAACATTACTAATGTAGAAAATACAAGTGTTTATATTTATAATGTTCTCGGAGACGAAATTTACAGTAATCAAAACCCAAATAGTTTCAATACTGTTGACATCTCTCAATATGCAAACGGAACTTATATTGTGAAAATTATTGCAGAAAATGGTGTTTATACAAAACCAATTTTCTTGAATAAATAAAATTTAATGTCTAAATAATAAAAATCAGCAATTTGACACAATAATTTGTCATTTTGCTGATTTTTTTATTTATATAAACTAAAGAAATTTAATTATGAAAAAATTATTGCTTTCAGGAATACTATCTGTGTTCTTTCTTTTTTGTTTTTCACAAAACCAAAAAGCTCAAATTCCATCGGTAGAGGTAAAAACTTTAGAATTAAAAACATTTAATACTTCAGAAATTTCAAACGATAAAAAACCAATAGTGCTAAGTTTTTGGGCAACATGGTGCAAACCATGCATAAAAGAATTGGATGCCATTGCCGAAAATTATGAAGACTGGCAAGAAGAAACAGGCGTGAAAGTCGTTGCCATTTCCATTGACAACTCACGAAGCATGGGACGAGTATCACCTTTTGTAAACGGCAAAGATTGGGATTACGAAGTATATTTAGACCCAAACGGCGATTTCAAACGAGCAATGAATGTTGTAAACGTTCCTCACACTTTTCTTATTGATGAAAATGGAAAAATTGTATGGCAACACACAACCTATGCCGATGGCGACGAAGAAGAACTTTACGAACTAATTAAAAAACTGGCAGCAGGAGAAGAAATAAAACACTAATCGAAATACTTTTTCATAACGATTTACAAAGTATTTCAAAAATGGCTGGCACAATAATCCATTTCGATTCAGACTATTTTAATAAAAATGAAAACCTATGAAACAAATTCATTACATAATACTTATAATTCTCTGTCTTTCTATACAAAAATTAAATGCCCAAAACAATCAAGGGCAACTAAGTGGAAATTTTCAATTAGACGCTCAGACATATACTGAAGATATAGATATAGGAGCAGCAGCAGCTCCTGAAAAATTGCTTTCAAATTCTTATGCAAACTTTAATTTCATTAAAGGAAACTTTTCCGCAGGACTTCGATTTGAAGGATATTTGAACACTCTTCAAGGTTTCGACCAAAATATAAATGCAGTTGGAATACCATATAAATATTTGACATATAAAGCGGGCGACCTCGAAGTAACAGTCGGAAATTATTACGAACAATTTGGCAATGGACTCATTTTTCGCTCCTATGAAGAAAAAGCCATAGACATTGACAATGCAATGGAGGGCATCCGCCTGAAATACAACCCACACAAAGGAGTTTATATAAAAGGTTTCGTTGGCAAACAAAGAGACCATTTTGAAGTGGACGAAAGTGGATTTTCAAAACTAATAAACAGCGGCTTGGTTAGAGGAATTGATGGCGAATTATTTGTAAACGAAATATTTAACTCACTTTCCGAAAATAAAACCCAAATAATTCTGGGAGGAAGTTTTGTAAGCAAATTTCAGGAAGGCGATTCATACACACAATCCATTAACGATACCACCATTAGAATATACAAATTACCGGAAAACGTGGGCGCCTATGCCGGAAGAATTAGTCTGTTGCGAGCTGGGTTCAATCTTTCCGGAGAATATGCTTATAAAATTGCTGATCCTTCTGGAGAAAATCACAATATTTATCGTCATGGCGAAGCATTTCTGATAAATGCAACATACTCAACAAAAGGTTTAGGAATATTCCTAACTGCAAAAAGAGTTGATAATATGGCTTTCCGCTCCGACAGAAGCGCCCAACTTAATAGCCTTAATATGAATAACTTACCGACAATCACAAAAAATCACACCTACAGTCTGGCTGCTATGTATCCTTATGCAACTCAGCCTAATGGCGAAATTGGTTTTCAGGGAGAAATTATTTATAAATTAAAAAAGAAATCTACCCTTGGCGGGAAATATGGCACAAACATTTCAGTAAATTTTTCGCAAGCAAACAGTATTGAAAAAACCCAAATTGATGAAAATACAGCTATAGATCAAGAATGGACAGATGGTTATAATTCCGATTTTTTTGCCATTGGTAACGAAAAATACTTCCAAGATTTTAATATAGAAATCAATAAAAAAATCAGTAAAAAATGGAAGGCTCTTTTCACCTATCAAAATCTATTATACAATTATAATATCATTAGAGGAACTTCCGGTCATGAAGATGTAAAAGCCAATATTTTTATTGCTGATATTACTTTTAAACCAAAGAAAAAACATGCTATAAGAGTTGAATTTCAGAGCCTTACAACCAAACAAGATAAAGGCGATTGGGCAATGGGACTTATCGAATATTCAATTTCTCCACATTGGTTTTTTACAGTTATCGACCAATATAATTATGGAAATCCAGAAGAAGACAAACAGTTTCACTACTACTCGGCATCTATTGCATTTAATAGGAATGCCAACCGATTTCAAATTGGCTACGGAAAACAACGAGAAGGAATTATGTGTGTTGGAGGCGTTTGTCGTGCAGTACCAGCTTCCAACGGATTGACACTTTCAATTACAAGTAGTTTTTGATATTCGAAATTAGAAATTAGGAATTGGAAGACAATTCATTTTTGTTGCCTAATATCTAATTTCAAAAAAACAAACATAAAATATTAATAAAAATGAAAAAACTCAATTATTTACTTTTTATATTTATCAGTGCTTCAATATGGATTTCCTGCGATGAAATTGATGATCCATATTTTGAGGAAATAATACAAGCAACTTGTCCGTCTCCTGAAAGTTTCCCGCCTGCTTCAAGCGAGCAAAAAGTTCTAATACTTGATTTTACCGGACACAAATGCGGCAATTGTCCTGAAGCTCACCTCATTATCGAGAACCTAATAAACCAGCACCAAAACAAAATAATTCCTGTAGCTATTCATTGTGGCTACTATGCCGAATTTGATACTACTGCCGACAAACACAATTACAATTTCACAACACCAACCGGCGAAGAATTTGGTGGAGATGGAGTTACAGGAACTGGACATTTCGATATTTTATCTCAACCGATTGGTTTAATTAACAGCCTTAGCAAAAACAATAAGGCCGGACGAAACCAATGGTCAGATTTAACTGATATTGAGCTACTTAAAACTCCAAAAATAGGTTTATCAATTGTGAACTCTTTTGATGATGACTCACGAAAATTATGCACACATATTAATACCGAATTTCATGAAAATTTAGATGGAAATTACTTTCTGGCAGTTTATTTAATTGAAAGCCACATAATAAATTGGCAAACTGATTACAGTCAATCGCCTGCCGATATTCCTGACTACGAACACAATCATGTTTTACGAGGAGCCATTAACGGTAGCTGGGGTCGCGAAATTGCATCAGACACAATAGTTGCAGGCTCTTCTATTGTAAAATCTTACGCATACAATCTTCCCGAGGAATATGTTAAGGAAAACTGTGCAGTAGTTGCTTTTGTTTATGATGATGATTCCAAAGAAATTATGCAAACAGAAGAGGTAGGAGTTGTTGAGCATTTGAAATGATTGTAACTAATTTGTTTTATATATTTGGTTGTTGTATTTAATACCAGAAAATTTTATAATCGTTGATTATTCGGTTAAAATTAACGATTTTTAAGATTAAATAAATAATTAAATAGTAATTTCGCGTATCTTTATAAAAAAATAGAATTTTAATGAGCAAATTACCAAAAGCACCTTTATTAGAAATAATATTCGAAATCAATTGGGATATTACTAATAAAAATGATATTGTTAAGTTTCAATATCTTCACGGTGATTTATTTTCAAATTTAAAAGATAAATATCCTTACAGAGAAAACTTATTGCCTCCAGAAGTCCCATTAGATATTGCTAAAGGAATGCCTGTTTATAGATTTAGAAAAGAGAAGCTTGGCTATCCTTTAACTCAAATTGGTCCAGGGATATTAACATACAATACTATTGATGAGTTGTACTTTTGGAACGATTTTAAGACTGAAGTAAAGCACTTGACAAATTCATTTTCTGAAGTCTTTTCTGAAATAAATAATACAAATTTGTTTTTAACATTGACATATATTGATTTCTTTGAGATTGATTTTAATAAACAAAATGTAATTGATTTTATTAATGAAAATTTAAGTTTAAATGTTAATCAATCCATAATAAATAATAAAAATACAAATGCCATTAATTTAACACTTTCTTATCAAATTGAAGATAATATTCTGTCTCTAAATCTCAGAAATGGTGTTGTTAGTAATAATAAACAAGGAATTATACTTCAAACAAAATTAATAGGAAAAAAACAGACTTACACAAATAAGGAACAAGCAAAATGGCTTAATGAAGCACATGAGACTTGTAGCAGTATTTTCAAAAAAATTACAACTGACAAATTGTATAGCTCCTTTAAATAATTAGATTATGCCTTTAGACATGCCACCAAATTATAATATTTCTACTCAAATAAAACCTGCGATTGAAGCAATTTGCAATTTTTCAAGTACGCAAATTGAAAATTATTTTTCAAGAAATGATGATAGGACATTAGATATTACACCATATATAAATTCGATAGCTACAAAATTAATTATTGAAGGAGACCATTTAACAAGTTATTCAACTTGGTTAGAAATTGGAGTTGAGAATTTCGATATAATATCAAAAATTACTTATTCAAAAAAGTTTAAAGTAAAAGCAAAAATTAAAGTTATTTCAAAATTTACTCCTAAAATAAATATGGACTAATGGATTTTATTTGGTATAGTGCAATAATTAATTCAGACAATATTGAACAAGGAGATTTAATTAAAGATTGCCCAATAGTTATTCCTCCTTCAAAAATTGAAGAAGGAGATGAGCCTGAAATTGAAATAAGATTAATTAATTCTATTATTCTTTCTCAATCTTGTGATTTAGTAAATAATAAAATCGATATTGTTTTAGTTTGTCCATATTATCCTTTAAAAGTTTTTATTGAAAATTTACCTGAAGATCAAAACTCTAAAAAATTGATCAAAAAAAATATTGACAATTTACGAAAAGGGTATCTACCTGGTTATCATCTACTAAACAAATTTGATGATTTAAAAATTAATGATTATCTTGTTGTAGACTTTAGGAATGTTTATGGGATTGAGATTAATAATTTAAAAGATATTGCATACAAACAAATTAATAGGATAAGACTATTACCGCCATATAGAGAACATTTATCACAAGCATTTGCAAGATATTTTATGAGAGTAGGATTACCACAAGATATTCTAATTGAAGGTTATTAAGAAGTAGTAATAGCTCAACAAATAGTTTAAAAAATTGGGTAGAAAGTGAGAAATATGAAGAATTTAGCATTAATTAAATGATTGAAATAAATTGAAATTTTATATTTCAAAATGCCAAACGTTTCATATTTACGGTGTTAGTCTTATTTGAGCAATATAAACTACCATACCACAAAGTTTGCAAAGAATTTGGACTCAATAAATTTGTTTTTTTTGTGTATAAAATAATATAGTATTTATATGAATATTTAAAATTAAGTAAATTATGAACATAAAAGCTTCAATCAAAGCAAAAACTATATTAATAATTCTATTTTTGTCATCGTTTTTATCCATAGCACAAGAATTCGATGGTGGAGTTTTTGCCGGATTAGTATCGAGCCAGGTAGATGGCGACCAATATGGTGGGTACAATAAAGCAGGTTTTCAGGTAGGAGCTTTTGTAAACCGAAAACTTACGGAAAAGTGGGGAGCTCAATTAGAATTAAAATATATCGGGAAAGGGAGCCGCGAGTCTGATAAAAAAACCGGAATTATATACTACCGATCGAAATTGAATTATGTAGAAATGCCTTTGTTGATGAACTATTCAGTAGATAAATTTACCTTTGAAGGAGGTATAGCTGGCGGAGTACTTATAAACTCTGGTGAAGAAGACGAAAGTGGCGAACTTTCAATAGAATACACAAAGGAATTTAATAAAATCGAAATAAGTGGAGTAGCAGGTTTTAACTATCATCCCTGGGATAAAATATATTTAAACTTCAGATTCTCATATTCTTTACTTCCAATACGTCAGAATTTGAGCGATAACATTCCAACAATCTATTATCACCAAAAATATTCGTTCAATAATTTGATGAGCTTTGCAATTTATTATCAATTTCAGAATTAATATAAATTAGAATAGCTTGATAAAATTTTGTGTCTAATTTTGATTATTTGAATTTTGCCCTAAATTAGCTACATAATAAACTATAGAATATGACTATAAATGAAATACAAAATGAAATAATTGATGAGTTTTCGGTATTTGATGAATGGTTAGATAAATATAATTATTTGATCGATCTAAGCAAAGAACTGCAGCAAATAAACCCGGATTTCAAAACCAATGAAAATGTAATAGACGGTTGCCAATCGAAAGTATGGCTGCATGCTGAATTACGGGATGGAATATTAATTTTTTCTGCTGATTCCGATGCTATAATCACAAAAGGAATAATTGCATTGTTAGTAAAAGTTTTATCTAATCAAAAACCTAAAGACATAATAGCCAACAAATTATATTTTATCGACAAAATTGGTTTGCAAGAAAACCTCTCTCCTACTCGATCAAATGGACTATTAGCTATGGTGAAACAAATGAAACTATACGCCATTGCCTACGATGCCAAAATGAACCAAAGTTAAACACCTCTTGTATTGTTAGTTTTCAGGAATCATTCTATTAAGGTTCAAAGTGGAGGTTTTCGGACTTTTTGAAACATGCAGAATATATTTTACAAACCAATAAATCAAAAAACAATTAACATGAACATAGACTTTCTAAAAACAGAAAATGAAATTGTAAGAGTGTTGAAAGATATTTACGATCCCGAAATTCCTGTTAATATCTACGATTTAGGTTTAATTTACAAAATAGATGTTGCCGACAGCCACAATGTAACTATCACAATGACTTTGACAGCACCAAATTGCCCCGTAGCAGACGAGCTTGTGAATGAAGTGAAACAACAACTTAATAAAATTGAAGGAATTTCTAAATTAGATTTGATTTTAACTTTCGATCCGCCATGGGATAAAGAAATGATGTCGGAAAATGCAAAATTTGAACTTGGGTATTTGTAAAAATTCACAAAATTATTACTCAGTAAACACCTAATTTTCCTATCATAAAAAAATGAATTATTCAAAATTCATTAAATCCGAAGCCATAAAATTAGGTTTTCTTGCAGTTGGCTTTTCAAAAGCTCGTTTTCTTGAAGAAGAAAAAGCACACTTTTCGGAATGGATAGCTGATGGAAAGCACGGCGATATGAAATATATGGAAAACCATTTCGACAAGAGGTTGAATCCAAATTTGCTTGTTGATGGTGCAAAATCTGTAATTTCGCTATTGACAAATTATTATCCGGAAAAATTTCAAGAACAAAAAAATAATCCGAAAATATCGAAATATGCTTATGGCACAGATTATCATTTTGTCATAAAAGAAAAGCTAAAAACACTTCTTTCAATTATTAAAGAAAAAAATCCGAATGCAGAAGGAAGGATTTTTGTTGATTCGGCACCGGTTCTTGAAAAAAAATGGGCTGAGCTTGCAAACTTAGGCTGGATTGGGAAAAACTCAATTTTAATAACTAAGAAACATGGCTCTTTTGTTTTTATTTCAGAGATAATTATAAACCTCGAACTTGAGTATGATTCGAAACACAAAAATTATTGTGGGAACTGCAATTTATGTATAGAAGCCTGTCCTACACAGGCAATCGACAAAAATGGCAGTATTGATAGTCGAAAATGTATCTCGTACTTAAGCATAGAAAACAAAAACGAAATCCCGGCGGAATTTGAAGGTAAGTTTCAAAACTGGGTTTTTGGTTGCGATATTTGTCAGGATGTTTGCCCTTGGAACCGATTTTCACAACCACACAATGAGCCCGAATTTGAAGCTATCCCTTCAATTTTAAATTTCACAAAGGCTGACTGGCAAAATTTAGACAGAAATGATTTTAATAGGATTTTTAAAAAATCTGCTATAAAAAGAAGTAAATTTCAGGGATTTATGAGGAATTTGGAGTTTATTGATTGACAGTTATTATGAAAAATTGATTTTTTTAATAAATTTCTTTTCTGTGCCCAACAGAAATAACAGTAACAACAACTGTTTCATCGTTTATTTCGTAAATTATCCGATAATTTTTGACACGAATACGATATGCTTCTTCACCTTTTAGTTTTATATATCCATATAGTCGAGGATTTTCCATAAGTGATGCAATAGCAGATTTTATTTGTGGAATGGCTTTTTTATCAAGCTTCATTATTTGCTTTTGAGCATATCGCTCAATAAAAATAGTATATTTCATTCCAAACCAAATTCTATTTCTTTAAATGCTTTTTCAAATGGAATGGGCTCACTCTTATGCCTTTTTGCTTTTCGATATTCTTTAATATCTTCGAGTTCCTCAGAATCAGCCAATAATTTCTCATAAACCTTGATAGGCAACTGAATAGCAATCTTATTGCCTTTTTTATCAATAACAATATTTTCCTCAAACATGATAATTCATTAATAGTTATCTTTGTGCAAAGATAATTTTTTTATAAGTCTTGATAAATACTAAAGATTTCTGCAAAAACGATATAATTTTGGCATTGTTTATTATATATACATTTTGTATTTTTGCCAAAAAAATATTATGGATTGTTCAAAGTGTAAATCGACAAACAAAGTAAAAAGAGGGATTATTAAAGGCAAGCAACGCTATACTTGCAAGGACTGCGGCTA
>JABHKC010000234.1 GCA_018692315.1 Bacteroidota bacterium
AAGGCTATAAAACAAACAAATGGACAGGCTTATTAATTCAAGATTTTGTTTTGAAAAACTGGAAATTTAAAATTAGCAAAAGAACTGCTCAACTCTGGCTGTCGAAAGTATTGTGATTCTTTTTCATGCGTTTGCCCTGCTAATTTTGCAAGTTCTGCATGAGAATATATTAAAGCTGCAGTACCGCTTCTTTCCGGTTCTTTTCTTGGCACAGCCATTTTACTTTCAAAAAATGCCTGCGTAGCCTTGGCTCCAAAAACAAAAGCAATAATACCTACCCAATATTGGTCTATTCCAATATCATAAAAATCGTTTGCATCCCATCCTACTTTTAATAATAGTAAACAAATAACATTTGTCATCATAAATACTACAATCCGCATTGTACTTACTTCTTTATTTTGGTCTTTTAAGAGGGAAGGAAAAGCTAAGGAAACTCCAAGCATTATTATGAAAAATGTGATAGATACATTCTCCCCGTTTAAGAGTGCATTTCCGTTTGTTGAAAAAACTAATTTGAAAAGCAAGTATAGTATTCCAATAAAAATTAAAGCAAAACCAACAAACTGTATAAAAGAAATTTTGTATTCTTGGTTTTCTATTAGCTTTCGATCTTTATAATGTTTTTTGAACCAGTTTGATATTTTTTCATTCATAAGATTTAAACTATTTAAGATTAAATATAAATTAAAAAAACTAACTAATTACAAATATACGATTCCATAATTTATTGTCAATATTTAGACTAAAATTATTATGAAATGCTGTGAAAAAAAATAGTAATATAATTATTTCTTGTACAGCAAAACATAAAACCAATATTTTTCTGTTAATTAATAAGCAAATATAAAAATATTTTCCGTAATACAATCAAAATTGTAATATTTTAAAATGTTTTCTTCAAAAATAACAGATTATCAAACTTTATAACGTTTTTTTGCTTAACTATGTTTAAATTCCAGTTGTGTTTGTAATCGGCATTTAGATCGTTTTTTGAAAAGTCAGTCCAGTAAATCTTTAGGGTTTGTAAATAAATAAACTATCCATTTGTACTTGTTCTTTTGTCCATTTTCTTCATTATAAAAGTATTAAATAAACTGTGGCTATTCGCAACTTTTATGCCTTAAAAATGAACAATCCCGATGTATCGGGACGTGCAACTTGAATCCTTTATTTATTTACAAACCCTTAGTCCAAATAACAGAGTTGTAGAAACAAATAAGTATCTTGCAATTTCACTACTTATTTCTGCTGGTTTTAAATCCACAAACAACGCAAGAAATCCAAGAGGTAAGGTCGTTAAATTTCTAATAAATTGATAATATGAATATCAATGTTTTTACTGACTACTGGCAAATTTATTAATTCTTTTATCAATACTCTTTTGTGTTATCAAACAATAGTTTTCAGATGATTATAATTTTAGTTCTAAATTTAAATAGCTTATTTTATGAAGTTTTCATCCTTAATCCTCTTTTAGTCAATACTGAAAAATTGCCCTTTAACTTTTCATAATGTTTTTCAATTATTTCTAATACAATTTCAATTCGTTCTTTTCGATTAATTTCATTTAAACGAATTAATAATATTCCAGTGTGTTCAAATCTTAACCGATATGTCAATTCTCCAAAATCCTTGTCTTCTGTAATTAATAAACTTCGGTTTGCTATAGCTATTTTTAATACTTCAGTGTCTTTTATACCGGAAAAGTCCTCCAATATCGACAAAACAATTATTCCATTTTGTCTCAATCTAATAATTATTCCAAAATCGACACTCTCATCTACAACAAGTTTCATTTTTATGAAGCTTTTGAAAATACAATCTCATTTTTTATCGAATCTGATGCAAACAATAGACAAGCAGCTATATCGTCTTTTGTTGTTTTAGGATATGCTTCAGTTAAATCTTGAATAGTATCGCCGGAGGCTAATTTCTCTAGAATTAAATCTACTGGAATCCTTGTATTGATTATTACCGGTTTTCCATACAATCTCTCAGGATTCGATTCTATATGTAATGTCCAGTCAATCATATTTTTATTTTAAATTTCCTATTATTTCGCTAATACAAAAATAGGAATATTTTTCAAAATACATTCAATGTTCAACTAACTTCAATAATACAAGTATCATATTTGTTTAAATAAATAACAGATTATCAGCATATAAAAATAGATATAAGTAAAATTTCAAAAGCAATAAAAACAAACTCTAACACAAATCATTTGCAGAAACATATAAATATCCTACTTTTAGCCTCTTGAAAAAATGAATTTATTAACTTAATTTAAAAATATGAATAATATTACACAATCTCTTAGAGATTCGAAAGGTGCCAGATGGGGAGCACTTGCCGTTGTTTCGTTTACAATGATGACAGGTTATTACATTAATTATGTAATATCACCACTAAAACCTCTTCTCGAAGATCATTTTGGTTGGAATAGTGTTGACTTTGGCTTATGGAATAGTGCCTACGGTTGGTTTAATGTTTTTTTCCTAATGTTGATTTTTGGAGGAATTATATTAGATAAAATTGGTGTTAGATTTACTGGTATTGGTGCGGCTTTATTGATGATTGTGGGAACTATTTTACAATATTTAGCAATTGATGGTATATTTCCAATGGAAGGTCTCTTCTTTGAAGGTTCTTTTTTAGAAATGAAATCTCAAATATTTTATGGAGCACTTGGCTTTGGAATTTTTGGTGTAGGAGTAGAAATTGCGGGTATTACTGTAAGTAAAATAATTGTAAAATGGTTTAAAGGAAAAGAACTTGCCCTTGCTATGGGGCTCGAAATGGCTACTGCACGTATGGGTACTGCTCTTGCTTTAGCACTTCCGTTACCAATGGCAACAATTTGGTTTGGAACAAAAGAACTTCCTGCACTTTCTGCTCCATTAATGTTAGGTATAGGTCTATTAGTTGCCGGATTTATTGCTTTTCTTTGGTATATATTTATGGATAAAAAATTAGAAGCATCAGAGGGGGTTTCTGATGAAGTTAGCGAGGAGGACGAATTTAAAATAAGTGATATATTAACAATCCTTACAAATAAAGGATTTTGGCTAATTGCTCTTCTATGTGTTTTATTCTATTCAGGAGTATTCCCATTTCTATATTATGCTACTGATTTAATGATTAATAAATATAACGTTGAGCCTGATTTTGCTGGTGCAATTCCGGGTCTTTTACCATTTGGAACAATCTTATTAACACCATTTTTTGGTAATATTTACGATAGAAAAGGAAAAGGTGCTACAATTATGTTAATAGGTTCGGTTATGTTGTTAGTAGCCCATACTATCTTTTCAATACCGTTTATTGATAATTACATTGTAGCAATTGCACTTATTCTTTTCCTTGGAGTTACATTCTCGTTAGTGCCATCTGCAATGTGGCCCTCTGTACCAAAAATTATTCCCGAAAAACAACTTGGAACAGCTTATGCTCTAATTTTTTGGGTTCAAAACTGGGGATTAATGGGTATTCCACTATTGATAGGATATGTTTTAGATAAATATAATCCTGAAGTGATTGATGCAAGAAAACTGTTGGAAGAAGGTCAAGATGTTGTTGTGCCTCCTTATGATTATACAGCCCCTATGATTGTTTTTGCAGCCACAGGTTTGTTGGCAATATTTGTAGCAATTGCTTTGAAAGCCGAAGACAAGAAAAAAGGATATGGTCTGGAGCTTCCTAATATTGAAAAATAGAATTCTGAAACCATAAATAAAAAAAACCACAGCTCTTTAGTTGTGGTTTTATTATTTCTGGCAAACTCCAATATTTTTATTGAAACTAAATTTTTATTTTTGGTCAGGAATTACGAAATTGAAACAAATATCCTGTTCGTAGCCCCGGCTCATTCCAAATCTGATAAGTTTGTTTTTTCTTTCTGCCTCATTTTTGGCAGAAATACTTTTCGCTTTTTTTTCTAATTCCTTAAAAATAATTGTTAAATACTCATCTTTAGGAATTTTGTTCATAGCATGTGAAATATTTTCCTCGGAAATCCCTTTTTGTTTCAAGGCAAACATAATCTTTATCTTACCCCATTTCAATATTCTTAGTTTTTCGTTGGTGAAAGAAGAAACAAATCGTTTTTCGTTTATAAAATCTTCATGAATTAAATCTTCAATAATTTCATCAGTTTCTTCTTCGCAAATTCCCCAGCTTTTTAATTTTATGCGAATATCTTTTTTGCATTTTTCGGTTTTTGAACAAATGTTTTGTGCTTGTATTAAAGCTTGCTTTTTATCTTTTTTTTGCATGTTTTTCTTTTCAATTCAAAAGTTTGGCTCTAATCATTCTGAACTTATCGTTAATATCTTTTTTTATCAATATTTCACAAAAGCCTTTTTGTGAAAGCAATTCAGCTGTTTGTTCTGCCAGATTTTCATTTATTTCCAAATATAAATTCCCATTTGTTGAAAGATGCTTTATTGCAAAATTTGCAATTGCTTCATAAAAAATCAATGGATCTTGATTGCTAACAAAAAGTGCTTCGTATGGTTCAAAATTTAGAACATTTTTTGCCATTAGCGATTTTTCTTGCTCACGAACATACGGTGGATTGCTGACGATAATATCAAATTTTGCAAATCTCTTGTTAGATTCAATATCTAAAATATTAAATTTAGTGAAGCTTATTTCAGCATTATTTGATTGTGCATTTTTTTTTGCAATTTCTAGTGCTTTTTTAGAAATATCTATAGCTAAAATTTTTACTTTTGGGAGGCTTTTTTTCAGAGAAATTGCAATGCATCCGCTACCGGTGCCAATATCAATAATTTTCGATGCTGTATTTTTAGAGTCATTTACAATCCAATCTACAAGCTCTTCGGTTTCGGGACGTGGAATTAAAACATCTTTATTTACAGAAAATGTTAAATCATAAAATTCTGTTTTGCCGAAAATATATTGTAAGGGTTGATACTCTTTAAGCTTTAAAACTATTTTTTTAAGTCGATGAATTGAATTCTCACTAATTTGAAAGTCTTGCTGAATATGAATTTCAGGTTTCGATAGATTTTCTAATTCATTAAATATTAAATATATAAAGCTCTGTATCTCTTCTTTTGGATAAAAATCGGACAATTCTGTGGTAGAAAAACTTATCGCTTCTTTTAAATTCATACTATTTTAGTTGAATGAAAATATCATAGAAAATACAAAATGACAAAATAGACAAAAAAATGAAAAATAATTTGTAACAAATAGTATTTTAGTTCCGTCATAAATTAAATTTGAAATGTTAAATGACAACTGAGGAGTATAATATTAGTGTTGAAAATTTTTCTGATGGAGCTTACAGGTTCATTTTAAAAAATATTAGAGATCAAAATAAGGCTCAGGATATAGTTCAGGATACTTATGAAAAATTGTGGATAAATGTTTCTATTGTTGATTTTAAAAAAGTAAAATCCTACATTTTTTCAACTGCCTATCATACTATGATTGACCTAATCAGAAGGGAAAAACGAAAAGTTGATTTTGAAGAGGTAAATTTGCTTGACTATTCGCACAGCGAGCATTATAGCGATTTGAACGAAATTCTGAACGAAGCCATTGATAAACTTCCCGATATTCAAAAATCGGTGGTTCTGTTACGCGACTATGAAGGATATTCTTACAAAGAAATAGCAGAAATTACAAATTTGAACGAATCGCAAGTGAAGGTGTATATTTTTAGAGCACGGAAATATTTGAAAAATTATATTGTTAGTACAGAAGTAGTTGTTTAGAAAAAAGCTGAGATGAAAATAAATATTAATAATTATCAGGAGTATTTTATAGATTATTTCGATGGGAATCTTGATTTTCTGCAAAATAAACAATTATTCAATTTTTTGGATAAACACCCAGATATAAAAACTGAATTTGAGCAATTCGAAGAAATAAAAATCAAGCCCGAAACTATAAAATTTCCTTTCAAGGAAAGTTTAAAAAAAAATATTGCAAGTCAATCTTCAATTAATGAATCAAATTTTGAAGATTTTTGTATCGCAAAATTAGAAAATCAACTCACTGAAAAGCAATCAAAAGAATTTGAAGACTATATTTCTGAGAATCCTGAAAATCAAAAAACTTTCAATTTATATTTAGAAACCAAAATAAAACCTGAACTAAATATTTTGTTCAACAAAAAATCATCTCTAAAGAAATTCAATCTTCAAGCAAAAAAACTTATTCCATATTTTTCGATTGCTGCATCAATTATTATTGTCATTGGATTGTATTTTTATTCAAATAAATTTGTCGTAGAAGAAAATCCAAATTTTGCTGATAAAAATGACACTTCTAAAATCCAAATTGAAATTGTTTCTGATAAAAACCAAAATGCAGAAATTGAAGGAAATATTGAATCGACAGAAGAGAAGCAAAAAAGTATAATTCAAAAGCCAAAAATTCTAAATAAAACTGAAAATATAGCTGACAAAAATTGTCCTAAAACAGAAAGAATTAATAAAATTGATTCTAAAGAAGAAATTATTAATGGCGATTTGAAAAATAAATTTTCGGAAAATTTGGCTGAAGCAAGAATCGATTCTTTCAAATATATAGTTCCTGCAAAAACAAATTTTTCGAAAGATACGCTCATAAAAAGAGACTTAAAACCTCAGACTGTAGATGGGACGAATAATATGAATCAAAAATATGAGAATATTACACAAAAAGAACCAATTGCTGCTGCAAGTAAAATGCCTCAGATTCAGGACGATGATTATGTTTCTGTCAAACAATTTTTTGTAAATATTTTGAAAAAGAAAATTTTCAAAGTGAATGAAAATGAGAGGGTAGATTTTTGGCATGTTGCTGATGCCGGATTGAACGGAATAAATAAAATTACAAAGTCGAAAATGAAATTGAAAGAAAAATCGAATGAAAATTCGTCAATTGTAGAATTTAGCTCCGAAAAATTTGCTTTTGCCATCCCTCTAAAAAAGGATAGGTAAGGAAGCAGTTTCCATGAAATCTTTTACCTCAGCTAAAATATTGCATATTTGAATTGAAATTTCGCCGTTTTCTTATCCTTAAATCATTAAAATTTGATAGCAATTTTTTATCTTTGTTGCTTTGGGTAATTATTTTAATTGATAGTAATGAAAGAATATGTTGTGCCATTTTGCGACTCCTGTCATGTGTTTTTTTTACACAAACTTGTCATGCTTTTTTCTAACAAGTTTTATAATGAATTGAACGATATCCTCAATCTAAAAATAAAATTTGCTATTAATTAAACTTCAATGAATATTTTCAATTGGTTCGGAATAGAAGGGATATTTTTCTGGATTATTTATGTAGCCTACCTACTTTCAATAATTTTTACGATAACCATAATTATTCTCGAAAATCGGAATCCGGTTAAGACAATTTCATGGCTGTTGGTCTTGATAGTATTGCCTTTCCTTGGCGTAATATTTTACTTATACTTTGGAAGAAACTTCCGTAAACAAAAATTCTTTAACCGCAAAGAAATCTCCGATATTGAAAGTTCAAGGATGTTAAATCCGGAGCAAATAGACGATTTGTCGAATATTGAATTTTTACAAAATGACGACATAAAAAGCAAAATCAATATTATCAAGCTTTTGGTTAACAATAACAAATCTTTGCTTACGGAACATAATGATATTGAGGTTCTGCAAAATGGGATTCAAACTTTTGATTCAATAATTTCTGAATTAGAAAATGCAAAACATCATATCAATTTAGAATATTATATTATTGAAGAAGATAATATTGGCAATAAAATTAAAGATATTCTTATTCGTAAGGCAAAGCAAGGTGTATTAATCAGGTTAATATATGATGATGTTGGTAGTTGGAGTTTGAGCAGCGATTATGTCGATGAACTATTGAATGCCGGAGTCGAAGTTTATGGATTTATGCCGGTTCGTTCATACATTTTTGCAAATAAAATAAACTATAGAAACCACCGCAAAATAATTGTTGTTGACGGAAAAGTAGGATTTGTGGGTGGGTTGAATATTGCAGATCGATATATTCAGGGAACAGAAGAAATTGGCTTTTGGCGAGATACGCATCTGCGACTTGAAGGCGATGCGGTGAATAGCTTGCAAGCAATATTTTTCATCGACTGGTATTTTGTAAGCCAGAAACTTGTGAATGATGAAATATATTTTCCAAAACATAATATATCAAAAAAGCATCTTGTTCAAATAGTTACAAGCGGTCCCGACTCCGATTGGGCAAGTATTATGCAAACATATTTTTCGGCGATAGCCACAGCTCAAAAATATGTCTATATTTCAACACCATATTTTCTTCCAAACGAAAGTATTCTTACTGCTTTGAAAACAATTTCGCTAAGCGGGATAGATGTTAGAATTATTATTCCTGAAAAAATTGATTCATTTCTGGTAAATTGGAGTTCGAAATCTTATGTCGCAGAATTGCTCGAAGCCGGAATAAATGTGTATTTCTACCGTAAAGGATTTTCTCATAGCAAGTTACTTATGGTTGATGATGTTATTTCATCAGTAGGAACTGCAAATATGGACATTAGAAGCTTCGATCAGAACTATGAAGTAAATGCAATTATTTACGATTTTGAAATCAACAATATTTTGAAAAAATCGTTTTTGGAAGATATTAAGAATAGCTACAAAGTTGATATTAACAAGTTTAATAAGCGACCAATCTTTGAGAAACTCAAAGAATCCGTTGCACGATTGTTTAGTCCTTTGTTATAAAAGTTTACTTAGTTTTCACTATAAAATATATAGTCCAATTATTCCAGCTCCAAGTCCAACCAAAAGATTTATCAATTTCACCAAAACAAAACTCTTTTTAGATTCAGCAAAAAGAGGCAAAGCCCCGTGCCCGTCTTGAACTATAGAACTTGCCAGCAAGGTGCTAAACGGAATTGTCCCTTCGAAAAACAATGTTACAAAAACTAAATGCGGGCCAGATTCTGGAATCAGGCCAATCAGAACTGCAACCAAAAGAATTATTAGTTGATTATCTTTCAGCCAAATGTCAATGTCTAAATAGTTTATCAAAATATTTATAAAAACTAATGCACCGAATGTCCAAAGAAAAATCTTAATAAAGTGTTTTTTAATAATATGTTCCCAAAGATGCGATTCGAGGAAATGATCGGGTACTGTAGCTGCAATAAAAAGAGCGCAAAGAGAAAGAACTAAGAATGTTATACTTATCCAATTCCAATGTGTAAAAAGTTCGTTGTCGCCATGAAGCTCATGATGATGTTCTTCTATATCGTCTATTTCATGATCGTGGTCATGGTGAACAATTTCTGCTTGTGGTTCTTCATTGTGGATATGCCCAATTTTGCCAGATGAAAGAGCAAAAAGAAAAATAAATAATCCGAAAATAATTATTGCTCTGTGAAAACTAATGTTCTTAAATTCTTTGAAAATATTAAATCTTTTCCGTCCATGGCAATCGTTTTCTTCTTTGTGAATTTTGAAGTGAAAAGTTTGATGAGAGAGTTTAGTTTTTGGTACTTTGAATAAATTAATAATAAATCCACTAAGGATAGCAATTCCAAAAATAATTGCAGTAATTTTGATAGTTTCCTCAGGAATCATTGAGAACATAACAAAAGCCTCGTCGCCAGTAGTTGCAATCATAACCGTAACCAATGCTCCAAAACTAAAAATATTGTGAGTATATAGAGAAACTACAGTGTATGCACCCAGACAACCAGGCGTAATTCCAAGTAAACCGGCGATAAGAAGTTGCGAAATTGGAGATTTTTTGAGTTTTTCGCTCCAAGCACCTTTCGATTGCACATTCAAATATTCTACAATCAGCATCATGATCATTACGAAAGTAACTATCATGATGGTATGATTAAATAGTTCAGTCAAAACACTTAATATTTGCATTTTATGGGATTTGTTTTAGTCGTTTGTTTTAGTAGTTCGAAACTTTTAGTTAGGAATTATCTAATAAAATTATCCAATTTCAAATTTATTTTTTCCATAAATCTAAATACACAGGCAAATGGTCGCTATATCCATCGTGATATTTCGATCCAAAATATGTTCTATTTGGCTTTATCCCTGAATACTGATTGTCGGTTTCTAACAAATAGTCAGGACTGAAAATTTTTGCATCTGTCTTTGAGCAATTAGTTTTCGATTCTTCTAATAAATTTCCTGAAACTATAAATTGGTCGAAATAGTTCCAAAAACCTTTATATTTAAGAGTTCCTTGAGCATGTGATTCTTTATAGTGATAAAACAAATTATAGAGTTGCTTTTCTTGAATTGTATCTAAATTTGATTTTGCTTCCAAAATTTTAAGTAAACTTTTATTGTCGGGATCGTCGTTGAAATCGCCGGTAATAATAATATTTGCTTCTGCGTCTTCAGCAAAAATAGAATCTATAGTATGTTTTAGAACAGACGCAACAAACATACGTTTTGGTTCCGATTTTAGTTGGCCGCCCCAGCGCGATGGCCAATGATTAACAAAAATATGTAATATTTCTTTCTTATGAATTTTCCCTTTTACATATAAAATGTCGCGTGTTTTTCTTGAATTTTCTTCTGGGAAATTTATTTCAATTGCATCGTAACTTATTGGTGAAAATTTGTTTTCGCGGTAGAGTAGGGCTACGTCAATCCCGCGTCCGTCTGGCGAATCTTTGTGGATAATTTTATATCCAACTTTTGAAAGAGGTGTTTTTTCGATAAGGTCTTCCAGAACTTTACGATTTTCAATTTCGCAAAGTCCAACAATTCCGGGAGCTTCCCAAGTGCCTACCGCTACTATTGTTTTATATATATTGTTAAGTTTTTTGTTGTACTTATTGAAATTCCAATGTTTTTTACCATCAGGTAAAAATTCACTGTCGTTTGTTAAAGAGTCATTGTAAATGTCAAATAGATTTTCAACATTGTAGAACATGACTCTCAAATCTCCTCTTTCTGGAGTTTTTGCTGATTGATGTAGATTTGAAGCGTGTTTTTTACCTGTTTTGCAGGAAATAAAAATAAACACGAAAATTATCGAAAAAGTAAAATGTAAGATATTTTTCATTATTTCTTATCAAAAGGTTAAAACTTTATCACAATCTGTTGTCCATTTTGCTAACTGTTTCATGTTGCTCAATTGTACACTGTCAATCAATTGTAGTTCATGGATTCCGCGAGCCTCAGAACAACCTCCGCAGAGTTTTATTTCTGCTCCTTTATGTAAAACAGATTTCATCAAGCGTTCGATATTATAAAATCCATTTGGAGTTTTTTGATTTGGCAAGCCACAAAAAACTGCATCAGCCAGCAAAAATACTTTTATTTCGGTTTCCTCATGTTCGCTCAAAATTGTATTTGCCAATCGTAGAGCATTGTAGGCTTTTTCTGTTCCATAAGGAGCATCATTTATAATTATTAGAATTTTTTCTTTCATAAATAGGAATTAAAAATATATTCTTCAACTTTGAACTTTCAACTACTCCACTCTCTCGAAAGCACCAATATCAGATGTAGAATTTTCAAGTCGTTTGTTTCCATTCAAATCAATCGGGAACATCAATGAAATGTTGATATTTGCTTGATCTTTAGCTGCCGAAAGTGTATCTAATTGATAATCGAAAGGGCTGATTGTAGAAATAAAATTTGGTTCTAAATTATATTTTATATTAATAAATGTTTCAGTATCAGTTGTATCAACTCCTGGTTCATACATTTTCATCAAACAATGATCAAATTTATAATTAAAAATTCCTTCGTTAGGGAAGTAATCGAAACCAATTTCGTCCTCAATACTTCCATAAATAAGACAATTTCCAAAATATGCTTCCTCCAAGTCTCTAATTTGAAAATTACCATAAACATCTTTATAATAATTGTTTAGCAAAAGAGCAGCTTGACTTGCACGGCTCGAATGAGTCCAATAGTTTGCTATTGTACAATGATTGAACCTATATTTTCCACCAATTGACAATGCTACCGAATGCTGACCACAATTTGCAATTACACAATTATCTGCCTCAATTACAGCTCCTTGTGCGAAAATGCCTATTGCATTCATATTTTCAATTTTCGTATTCGATATTTTCAGTGTTGGATTAGAGTTAAAAACCGTATCGACATGGAGGCCAATTATTGCATTTTTTATTATTGCATAATTTATTTCATTATTAATACTCCCGCCATAGAGCCAAATTCTGTCCCATTGTCCAGGCAGTTCATCATAAAATTCTTCGAGCCTGTCGCCCTGAAAAACAACTTCATTTCCTAATTCTCCGTTTACTTTTAGAGAGCCTCCGGGCCACACTATGATTCCCGAATTATAATGAAAATGAATTTGAGTTCCTGCTTCAATTGTAAATATGTCGTTCGCATCAATCCCGACATAACCATACACTACATGTGGTTTTTCGTTTGTCCAGACAGGATTTTCGTGGATAGTATGATATGGGAAATGAAAAGTATCTACTCCCGAAATAAACTGCATATAAGTATTTGCTGAATGAAAAAACGCATCTTGTCCCCAAGCCACCAAATTGATATCCTGAATATTTCCATTTGTGCTGAAAATGATGGAATCTGTTATTATCAGAGGAGAATTTTGATCGTTCGGATCTACTGTAACTTCAATAAAAATGTACATGCTATCGTTTGCAGCGATTTCAATATTTTCGGTTTCGATTGTTTGGACTCCATTAATATTTAGTCTGAAATTTGAAATGTCTCCACCTGCCAAATATATTTCCGAAATTTGAATTGTTTTATTATGCTTATTTAAAACTCTTAACTGTTGGGTAGTTGAGCCAATAGTCGTAAAAACAGTATCGAACAATACAGTATCCATTGAGAATGATAATTTTGCATCTGTGTCGGTTATAAAACTATCTTTTTGACAGGAAAAAAAGAAGGAAATCACGAGAGAAAGAAATATCAGAAATTTGAGATAATTGCTATAATTCATAGTTTGTAATTAATATTTAATCCACTTAGTTATCGGGATATAACTCATAATCAATCTACATATTTCGTCGATATTGTCCACCAACCTGAAATAATGCTTGGGTAATTTGTCCAATTGAACAATATTTTGAAGCTTCCATTAAACTTTCAAAAATATTTTGGTTTGACACAGCAGCTTCTTGTAGATTTTTAATTTGAGTTTTAGATTCTTTTTTATAGGTTTTATGCAGTTCATCAAGCATTTCTATTTGATATTCTTTTTCGGTTTCTGTGGCACGAATTACCTCACCCGGAATAATTGTAGGGGATCCTTTCGACGAAAGAAAAGTATTCACACCCATAATCGGAAGTTTTCCCGTATGTTTCAGAGTTTCATAATATAGCGATTCTTCTTGAATTTTGCTACGTTGGTACATAGTTTCCATTGCACCAAGTACTCCTCCTCGTTCGGTAATTCTGTCAAATTCCATTAATACGGCTTCTTCAACTAAGTCAGTAAGTTCTTCGATTATGAACGAGCCCTGTAGTGGATTTTGATTTTTTGCCAAACCTAATTCGTGATTAATTATCATTTGGATTGCCATAGCTCGCCGAACTGATTCTTCGGTTGGAGTTGTGATTGCTTCATCGTAGGCATTGGTATGCAGAGAGTTACAATTGTCGTAAATTGCATATAAGGCTTGCAAAGTTGTCCTGATATCATTAAAATCTATTTCCTGGGCATGTAGCGAGCGACCAGAAGTTTGAATATGATATTTTAGTTTTTGCGATCGGCTGTTTGCATTATACTTCAATTTCATTGCTTTAGACCAAATTAATCTTGCCACTCTGCCCAAGACTGAATATTCTGGATCGACACCGTTTGAGAAAAAGAACGATAGATTTGGAGCAAATTTGTTGATATCCATTCCGCGTGAAACGTAGTATTCTACGTATGTAAATCCATTTGTAAGAGTAAATGCAAGTTGCGAAATCGGATTTGCACCAGCTTCAGCAATATGATAGCCAGAAATTGATACTGAATAAAAGTTTCTTACATTATTATTAATAAAATATTCTTGCACATCTCCCATTAATTTCAATGAAAAATCTGTAGAATAAATGCAAGTATTTTGAGCCTGATCTTCCTTCAAAATGTCGGCTTGAACTGTTCCTCGAACACGACAAATTGTTTCAGCTTTAATTTTGCTGTATATTTCTGAAGGCAAAACCATATCACCTGTTACGCCAAGTAGAAACAATCCAATACCATCGTTTCCGTCCGGAATTTCTCCCTGATATTTTGGACGAATAGTTCCTTTTTCTTTATAAATATTTTCAATCTTCTTATCGATTTCGTCTGTTAGACCATTTTTACGAATATAAATTTCGCATTGCTGATCTATTGCTGCATTCATAAAATATCCAACCATGGTAGGAGCAGGCCCGTTTATTGTCATAGAGACCGAAGTTTTAGGAGCTGCAAGATTGAAACCTGAATATAGTTTTTTTGCATCATCAAGGCAAGAAATTGATACACCGGAATTTCCTATTTTCCCATAAATATCAGGTCTTTTATGCGGATCTTCTCCATATAAAGTTACAGAATCGAAAGCTGTTGAAAGTCGTGCTGCAGGCAAACCTTTCGATACGTAGTGAAATCTGCGGTTTGTACGTTCAGGTCCTCCTTCGCCAGCAAACATTCTGGTAGGATCTTCACCTTCTCTTTTGAAAGGAAAAACTCCTGCAGCAAATGGAAATTCGCCAGGTACATTTTCTTTTAAGTTCCATTTCAGAATGTCGCCCCAGGCTTTATATTTTGGCAATGAAATTTTTGGAATTTGAAGATGAGATAAGGATTCGGTGTGTGTTTCAATTTTTAGTTCATTATCTCTGACCTTAAAAATAAATTCTTTTTGCTTGTATTGTTGGGTTTTGTCTTCCCAATTTTCGATTATTTTTTTATTGTGTCCATCAAGATTCAGACTTGTTTCTTCATATTTTTTGTTAAGCTCTGAAATCAAATTTTGTTTCGGTTCTTCATCTATTGAAAGAATCTGCTTTGACATTTGTAAGCTATAGAGTTTCTGTGCAATATTTGATTGATCTTCAACCCAATTGTTATAATTTCGAGCAGTTTCAGAAATTTCTGAAAGATATCTTGTTCGATGAGGAGGAATAATAAATAGTTTCTCGGACATTTCATTCGATGGAGTCATCGATGATTTCAAGTCGATATTCGATTTTTCTTTAACTTTCTCAACTAAAGCTTTGTAGAGCTGATTAACACCGGGATCGTTAAATTGAGATGCAATAGTTCCATAGACAGGCATTTCTTCGAAATCTACTTCGAACAACATCTGATTTCGTTGAAATTGCTTTTTTACATCTCTGAGAGCATCGAGCCCACCTCGTTTGTCGAATTTGTTAAGTGCAATAATATCGGCAAAATCAAGCATGTCAATTTTTTCTAATTGAGTAGCTGCGCCATATTCCGGAGTCATAACATACATAGACAAATCGCTATGGTCAACTATTTCTGTGTCGGACTGGCCAATTCCGGAAGTTTCTAAAATAATCGTATCAAAACCAGCAGCTTTAACAATATTCACAGCATCGCGAACATATTTCGATAGGGCAAGATTCGATTGCCGTGTTGCAAGAGAACGCATATATACTCGTTCATTGTTAATAGAATTCATTCTGATTCTATCTCCAAGCAAGGCTCCACCGGTTTTTCTTTTCGAGGGATCTACTGAAATAATTGCAATGGTTTTTTCAGGCAAGTCGCTCAAATATCTTCTTACTAACTCATCAATTAATGAGGATTTTCCTGAGCCGCCTGTTCCTGTTATGCCTATTACCGGAGTTTTTTTGTTTTCCGCAAGTTCATAAATCTCTGAAAGTAGTTTTGAAACTTCTTTAGGATAATTTTCGGCACTCGATATCAAACGGGAAATAGAATTTATATCTTTTTTAAGAATACTTTCAAGTTTTATGCTTTGGTTTTTTCCTGTTGGGAAATCAGATTTTTCGAGCACATCGTTTATCATTCCCTGCAATCCCATTTTTCTGCCATCGTCGGGCGAGTAGATTCGTTCAATTCCGTAATTGTGCAATTGCTCCATTTCGTCTGGTAGAATTACACCGCCACCTCCACCAAATATTTTGATGTGTTCAATGCCTTTTTCAACCAATAAGTCTTGCATGTATTGAAAAAACTCAATATGTCCGCCTTGATATGAGGTAATTGCAATTGCCTGAACATCTTCTTGAGCAGCACAATCTACAATTTCTTTTACTGACCGGTTGTGTCCAAGATGAATTACTTCAGCACCTGTTGATTGAATTACTCTTCGCATAACATTTATTGAGGCATCGTGTCCATCGAATAGAGCTGCAGCAGTAACAATTCTAATATGATTTTTTGGTTGATATCTTTCTTTAGCAAGCATATTTTAAGTTTTATTCTTTGTATTTTAAAGTGTTAATGAAAAACGGAAAATTGACTTAATCAGAGTTTAATATTTTATCATTTAGTATAAATAAAAAAAACAACAGAATTCTCCGTTGTTTTATAAGTTTCGAATATTTAATATTCATTATATTGTTTTTGATTTTAGCCAAACCCTCCAGTTCTGTAAACGTCTGAACGAGGATTTACGCACATTACTGAAATCTTCATCGAATTGGAAATTACATATTGTTCAGTTGTTCCCACAATATAATCTTGAAGTCCAATATTTCGTGTTGTCATTATAAGAATTAGATTTGTATTTATCGTATGTGCAAATTTGATAATTTCTTCAGCAAAATTTCCTTTCCCTTCGGCAGTGGTGATTTCGTATAATACATTTCTTTCCTTAAGGAATTTTTTCGCAAAATTTAGGTTTGCAGTAGTTCTTTTTTTCAAAAGTTCATCGGTAACATTAGGTGTGAAAATCTGTATTTTAGATTTAAAACTTTTTGCCATATAGTTTGCCCAAAGTAGTTTTTCTTTATTTTCTGTCCTAAAATCAACAGGAAAGACAATGTCGTTGTTGTCTCTATATTCGTATGGAGCTTGCACTACCATATATGGCACTTTTGAACCAACGATAACTTTTAAAGCTCTACTGCCTGTAATTTTTTGCATTCCGGTCATTCCGTGAGTTCCCATTATGACCATATTTGCATTCTCTTCTTCGGCAATTTTGTTTATGGTGTTAAAAATATTCCCTGATTGAACAATCACTTTGGGCTTTATTTTATGTTCACTAATAATCTTTGCAGAAACTTCATTGAGCTTTTGAGTAGCATTTTCAATTTCTTTTCTTTTTCTCGAGCTGCTTGAAAATACACTACCTTCGTCGATTATATGAACAATGGCAATATCATTTTCTAAAATTCGTGAAATTGGTATGGCATGACTTAAAGCATATTCAGCAATTTGCGAAAAATCCCAAGGGACTACTATTGTGTCTTTCTTATGGTGCATAACAACATTTTTACAATTAAAATTCAAAATTAAATAATAATTTATTTAATTTTGAAAAAACATTTAATATTACAAAAAAAAATAATAATGACAAAAACAATTTCCAAAAATAGTCATTTATATAAACATTCCCTAATTATAATTATTATATTTTTGAGTATAAATTCTTGGTGTCAAACATATTATTCAGGAATACCTTATGTTAGAAATTTTCTTCCGAAAGAATATGGCTACGAAAGTCAGAATTTTTCAATCTTACAGAACGAGCAAGGTGTTATGTATTTCGGCAATTTGAATGGAATTCTTGAATACAATGGAACTAGTTGGAATATCATAAAAGTTGAAGGTTGGCCATTTTTAGATATCGACGAAAAAGGAACTATTTATGTAGCTTCGAACGATGAATTTGGTTTTCTTGCTGAAGATTGGAATGGCAAAACAAAGTTTACTTCAATTATTGAAAATCGAAATGATATTAGCTTTTCTGAAATATCAGATATTTATACAATTGATGATGAGGTTCTTTTGAAGGATAATAATAAAATTTATTCATGGAATTCCAAAGAATTTCGCATAGTTAAAGAGACGGTTTATGATTCATTAGAGTTCAACAGAAATATTTCGATTCATAAAATTTATGACAAAGTATATATTCATTTATCTGATAGTGGATTATACAAATATGAAAATAGTAAACTGAGTTTGGTCGAAAATGGATCAATTTTCAAAAATAAAACAATTATCGATATTCTTCCATACGAGGAGAATCTTCTTGTATTCACAAAAGAAGATGGCTTTTTATTATACGATTTTCAAAATATCAAGCCAATTTTTGCTGCAATAAATAATACCATAAAAAAGCTAAAATTTGTTACCGGAATAATGCTGTCGAACAATAATTATGCAATTGGCACCCGTTTAGGCGGAGTAGTTTTTCTCGATAGTCAAGGACATTTATTGAATATTCTAAATCAGGAAACCGGAATCAATGACGATCATGTTTATGATTTATATGTAGATACAGAAAATAGCCTTTGGGCTTGTTTAGGTAATGGAATTTGTAGAATTGAATATCCTTCGGCATTTTCGTATTATAACAAGAATCTGGGATTGAAAGCAAGTGTTTCAGCAATTTCAGAATACAAAGGAAAGATGTATATAGGTACAAATAATGGTGTTTATTACATTAAAGAAGAATCTATTTTGAGTGGAAATATTTTTGAAAAAATAGGAATAATTAATGAAAAGTGTCATAAATTGCTCATTTTTAATGACAGTTTATATGCTTTCACCGAGCAAGGAATTTATAATCTTGTAAATAATATTCCTGAAATACTTTATCCTATCGAGACAATTTCCTCTATTCAATCAAAACGAAATACTTCAGTATATTACTTAGTAGGAGTTTCAGGGCTTTTTGCTATGAAATATGAAAACAAGAAGTGGATTAGTCTGGGAAAATTGCAAAATCTGGATAAAAAAATAATTACGATTGCAGAAACTGCTGATGGTTTAGTTTGGTTAGGAACAAATTATTCGGGATTGTATCGCATTAATTTCAGTAAAGGATTTGATAGAAATGCCGATATTCAGCAAATTAGAGAAGGAGAAAGCGGACTGCCAGAACAGTTTCGTTGGGTAGATGTGTATTCTACTAATAATGGGATTCTGTTTTCCACTTCAAAAGGAATTTATAGATACGATGAGGAAAACTATATATTTTATTCAGATACATTATTAGGAATTGATTTTTCAAATCATGACAGTTGGGTTTTTCCGATAATTGAAGACAATTATAATAATTTATGGTATAGCTCCGGGAAAAAAGACGAATTTGCAAAACAAACTACTCTTGCATTGTTTAACGGTAAAAATAAAAAATACACATTAGAAACTCAGCCTTTTATTCGATACAGCGATGTAACAGTTGAAGCAATTTACTATAAAGATAGCATTGTATGGTTTGGTGGTGACGATGGGCTTATCAGATTCAATTATAAAGAATTTTCTAAAAACGAGAACAATTTTACTTGTTTAATTTCAGAAGTTCATAATAATGATAATACCCTAAATTCATATTCTTCAAACTATAAAATTTCTGTTGGCATCGAACAGTTGCCAAACGATAGTTTAATCCCAAAACTTGATTATAAGCTTAGTAGTATTAGCTTTAAGTTCTCTACACCAGCTTATAAAAGTGAAAACTCTTTTTTATATCAGTACTATCTTGAGAACTATGACAAACAATGGTCCGATTGGTATAGGACAAAGAATAAAGAGTATTCTTATCTTCCTTCCGGAGAATATATTTTTCATGTAAGATCGAAAGATTTGTATGGGAATTTCAGCAACGAAGCAAAATATGTTTTTAAGGTTAAAACTCCATTGTTTCTCACGAAAGTGGCATTTGTAATCTACGGAATAATAATAATATCCTTTATTCTAATGACAATAAAATGGAGATCGTACAATTTTGCTTTGGAGAAAAGCAAATTAGAACAAATAATTATTAATCGTACCGAAGAATTACTTTCCGAAAAAGAAAAATCTGAAGAATTGATAATGAACATGTTACCAAAACAAATTGCCGACGAATTAAAATTAAGTGGAAAAGCAACTACAAAAAGATACAAACAGGCTACAGTTCTTTTTTCTGATATCGAAGGATTTACAGAAATTACAGAAAAAATGGAACCAAGAGAACTGATAGACGAGCTCGACAAGTTTTTTTACTATTTCGATAGCCTTGTTGAAAAACATAATATTGAAAAAATCAAAACCATTGGAGACGCATATATGTGTGCCGGCGGATTGCCTGTAAAGAATATAACCAATCCGGTTGAAGTGATTCTTGCAGCTTTAAATATTCAACAATATTTTTCTCAACTTAAATCGGAATCGAAAACACACTTACACAAAGTATGGGATTTGAGAATAGGAATTCATACTGGCCCTGTAATTGCTGGCGTAATCGGGCACAAAAAACTTTCATACGATATTTGGGGCGATACAGTTAATACGGCAAGTCGTCTTGAATCTTCAGGCGAAACCGGTGAAATAAACATTTCAGGTACTACATACGAATTAGTTAAAGATTATTTTATTTGCGAATATCGTGGGAAATTGCCGGCAAAACATAAAGGAAATATCGACATGTATTTTGTGAAAGGAATAGTTCCTAATTTATCGATAGATAATTTGAAACTAAAACCAAATAATGAATTTAATATTAAACTTGCCCATTTGAGAATTGAAGATTTGAAGGAAAAAATTATTCAGAAATTGGAAAAGGAATTGCCTGAAAAATTATACTATCACAATGTTCAACATACAATTGATGTTTACACTCAAGTTGAAATAATTGCTAAAGCCGAAAATGTTTCGAACGAAGAATTGCTGCTGCTAAAAACCGCAGCCCTACTTCACGATACAGGATTTACAATTAGTTACAACAACCACGAATTATTTGGTATCAGAATTGCCAACGAAATGCTGCCAAAATACTTTTATTCACAAGACCAAATTGATAAAATTAATGATCTGATACTATCAACACGATTCCCGCCCAAACCAACCAACAAAATAGAAGAGATAATGTGTGATGCAGACCTTGATTATCTTGGTAGAACGGATTTCATTCCAATTTCAAGAAATTTGTTTATGGAATTGTACGAAAAGAAAATTATAAAATCTATTGACGATTGGAATAATACTCAAGTAAAATTTATTAAAAATCATCAATATTTTACTGAAACTGCAAAGAAAAACAGAGGTGTAAACAAATCCATTCAGCTCGATAATTTGACTCAGATGAAATTTCTAACATCTCTTTTTACATAAAATAGCATTAACTTTATTTTATAGTTTTGAAAAAAGAAACAAAAAAAAATAGCTGGCTCCCTTTGTCGAAAAAAGAGGCAGAACAAAGAGCTTGGAACGAACTTGATATTATCCTGTTTTCGGGAGATGCCTACATAGACCATCCTTCGTTTGGTGTTGGGCTAATTGGGAGAGTCTTAGAAAAGCAAGGATTTAAAGTTGCAATAGTTGCACAACCAAATTGGCAAGACGATCTAAGAGATTTTAAGAAATTTGGGAAACCAAGATTGTTTTTCGGTGTTAGCTCCGGAAACATGGACTCAATGGTAAATCATTATACAGCAAATTTACGACTTCGTTCAACCGATGCATATACTCCAAACAATAAAGCTGGCTTTCGCCCCGATCGGGCAACCACAGTTTATAGCCAGATTTTGCGAAAAATTTATCCTGACAGCCCAATTATTATTGGAGGTATCGAAGCATCTTTAAGGCGACTTACTCATTACGATTATTGGTCGAATAAACTGAGACCGAGCATTTTGGCAGAAAGCAATGCCGATTTGCTTGTTTATGGAATGGGCGAAAAACCAATAAAAGAAATTGCAAAATTGCTGGATAAAGGAATAAAGATTTCTGAAATTAGAAATACTCAACAAACGGCTTTCCTTTCGGAAAAAGAAAATATTATATCTGATAAAAGATGGGAAAATATAACTTTAAATTCTCACAAAGAATGTTTAAAAAGTAAATTAAGCTTTGCGAAGAATTTTAAAATTATTGAAATTGAATCCAATAAATTATACTCGAATTCCAGACTGATTCAGCAAATTGATGAAAAAATGATTGTTGTCAATCCTGCATATTCCAACCTAACAGAAAAAGAACTTGACGAAATTTACCAACTCCCTTTCACAAGCTTGCCTCATCCGAAATACAACAAACGTGGTAAAATTCCGGCTTTTGAAATGATAAAATTTTCGGTTAATAGTCATCGTGGTTGTTTTGGGGGTTGTAGTTTCTGCACTATTTCTGCACATCAAGGGAAATTTATTTCAAGCAGGTCAGAAAAATCAATACTAAACGAAATCGATATGATTGCAGAAATGCCGGAGTTCAAAGGGCATTTGTCAGATATAGGAGGCCCTTCGGCAAATATGTACAAAATGGCCGGAATAGATTTGTCTATTTGCGAAAAATGTAAGCGTCCATCTTGTATTTTTCCATCTATTTGTAATAATCTTGAAACAAATCACGAAAACTTGTTGAATATTTACAGAAAAGCTAAAAATCACCCAAAAGTAAAAAAAGCAACTATCGGAAGCGGTATAAGATATGACCTGTTTTTTAATAAAGAAACCAAAAATTACACAAAATCAGCATATAATTATTTGATTGAATTGATTAAAGAACATGTGTCGGGAAGGCTAAAAGTTGCACCCGAACACGTTTCCGATAAGGTGTTGAAAACAATGAGAAAGCCTTCGTTCAATTTGTTTCTAAAACTTAAAAAAACATTCGATGAAATAAATAAAAAGCATAATTTGAAGCAGCAAATTATTCCATATTTCATTTCAAGTCATCCAACAAGCGAAAGAAGCGATATGGCTTCATTAGCTTCAAAAACTAAAGAATTAAATTTTCAACTGGAGCAAGTTCAAGATTTTACACCTACACCAATGACTTTGGCTACTGTGATGTTTTATTCGGGCTACGACCCATATAGTTTGAAAAAAGTCTATACAGCCAAATCAAAATCTGAGAAACTTGCTCAACGCGACTATTTTTTTTGGTATAAAAAAGGCAGAAATAAATAGTTCTCATAAGATATTTCAATTCTATAGAGAATTTTCAAATATCATTAGTTTCGATTCTTCTAAATTATCAATTGATATTACCTTTCCTTCAATTTCTGGAGCTTTTATTCCTTTATGAAAAAACTGATTTCCAATAAAAATCCGAGCTTCATCCCAAAGATTTTGTTGCACAAAAGAGTTTATTAGTTTAGAGCCTCCTTCTACAATAATGGACTGAATATTACGATTGTAAAGCTCGGAAAGTATTGTTCTAAGATTTTCAAAATCATCATCGATTTTTATATATTCCAAATTATTTTTCGATTCGTTTCCTTTTTTGCTAAAAATAATAGTAGCTTGATTTTGGTCGAAAACATTTGAAGATTTACTTAGTCTGTTTTGTTTGTCGAGAATCAGTCGCGTAGGGTTTTTTCCTGTCCAGCTTCTAATATTCAAATTAGGATTATCTTTTAAAATTGTTTCGGTTCCAGCCATAATTGAGCTTTCTTCCGCACGCCATTTGTGTACCAATGTTCGAGAAATTTCATTAGTTATCCAGGCTGGTCGGGTATTTGTGATATTTTCTCTATCTATGTCGATAAATCCATCTGTAGTTTTTGCAAATTTGATTATTACAAACGGTCGCTTTTTTTCATTAAAAATAAAAAATCTTCTATTTAAATTTCGACATTCATCTTCCAGAATACCCACACAAGCATTTATTCCAGCATTTTTCAGTTTTGAAATTCCTTTACCACAAACTTTCGATGAACTATCAACACTTCCAATAACAACATTCGGGATTTTATTTTCAATAATAAAATCGGCACAAGGCGGAGTTTTCCCAAAATGTGAGCATGGCTCAAGATTTACATAAATTGTTGATTCTGAAAGCAATGATTTATCTTTCACCGAATTTATTGCATTCACTTCGGCATGAGCTTCACCATAATTTTGATGATAGCCTTCGCCAATTATTTTATCTTTATAAACAATAACAGAGCCCACCATAGGATTTGGAGCTATATTTCCAATTCCTAATTTAGCAAGCTGTAAACATCGCTTAATATATTTTTCGTGGTTTTTCAATAGTAAGTTATTCAAGTCTGATCAGCGAAAACAGAATATTTCGTGAAAAGGAGGAATATCTATCTTCTGCGAGGTTTTTTCACTCTTTTTGTTTTTTTTCCTTTTTTCCAGTGTCCCTTCACCCATAAATATTTCCCTGATCTCTTATCCCATTTATAGTATCCGTCAACCCAAACATAAGAAGGTCCTGGTTTTGGAACACTTGCCGGAACTAAAATTGTTGTAGGGCGTGGTGGCTTTTTTGATTGTTTATGTACGACAACTCGGCTCGTATAACACGAAATTAAAGTGAAAGCAAAAAATGATAAGGCTATTAAAACAAGTTTACTTTTTTTCATAATTCTAATTTAAAGTTTGATACAATAATAAATAAACATTTGGCAAATAGTTAGCTTATTAAGCTTCTAATTGATTTATTTCTTTTTCTGATAGACCAGTTGCTTTTCTAATAATATTGATTTCCACACCAATATTTAGCATTTTTTTTGCAATTTCAATTTGTTCTCTTTTTCTTCCTTCTTCTCTTCCTTCCTCTCTTCCTTCCTCTCTTCCTTCTTCTCTTGCAGTATCTAAGGAGTTTTTAATATCTCTATAATACTTTAAACTGTCTTCGTAATCTAAATATTCTTCATGTGTAAATTTTGCAATTTCGGCTATTTGGAATAATTGAAAAAATATTTTTTCTTTTAGTTTTTCAGGGATTCTGTCAAGTTTGTGAAGATTTTTAATAACATATAGCCACTTATCGAATCTGGTTTCTAATTCTTCTACAGATTTTTTAAACTTTGGCATTTCTAAATAGATGAAAGTCAATTTATCATAAAAAACTACTTTTGTTTCTTGCTCTGTAAGTTTTACATCATATCTGTATTTTTCCGGCTGATTCTCATCTTCATCGAAAACAAAATCAAGAATTGCAATTGTATAGACTTTTTCTAATTTGAAATCCCATCCGCTACCTTTTACAGCTTGCTCTTGAATAGGAAAAGTAGAATAATACAATGTCCTATCCTTAAAGAATTTCTGTTTTGTTTTTTGTAATTCAACAATAAATTTCTCCCCTCTTTCATTAGTGCAATATAGATCAAAAACTGCTTTTCTGTTTAATTCAGTGGCACCCAAATTCTCATTTTTGAGATAAGTTAGGGATGTGATTTTTCCTTGCTCTTCTTTTAATAATTCGTTTAAAAAATCGAGCAACAATTCTTTATTGATTTCTTCGCCAAAAAGCCTTTTAAAACCATAATCAGTAAAAGGATTAATATATTTCTCTCTAAATTCGTTCATCTTCTATTTTTCCACAAAGTTACTGTTTTTAGTTAGAAATCTCTTCCAAGAAAAATGAATTTTACTTTCAAATATTAAACTCACAAATGAAACAAATTAAATAATAAAACTAAACAATTTGTTAATTTTGCACTTTTATTAATATAAACAAGAAATAATGAAAATTCGTATATTGTTGATTTCGATAACATTAGTAAGTTTATTTCTGCCCGGCTGTTTCATAAATTGCATTGTTGGCTCGGGCGATGTAGTTTCGGAAGAACGTAATGTTGAGGCGTTTAATAGTATTGATTTAAGTGGTACTGCAAATGTCTATATTTCGAAAAACAGGAAAAACAAAGTCGAAATAAAAACAGACGATAATATATTACCGCTGGTTGAAACTTTCGTCAAAAATGGGAAATTATTTATTTCAAATAAGAATTGTATAAGCAAAACTACAGTTTTCGATATTTACATTTCTATGGCTGAAATCGAAGAATTGAACGTTTCAGGTTCTGGTCAGATTCATTCGGAAGATAAATTTAAAAGTAATGAAATTAAGTTAATTGTTAGTGGTTCGGGCGAAATTCTTATAGATATAAAAGCAAATTTTGTAAAATCAAGAATTTCCGGCTCTGGCGAAATTGAATTGAAAGGAAATACAGACAGACAAGATGTAAGGATAAGTGGGTCAGGAGAGTACAATTCATTCGATCTGTTTTCAAATATTGCAATTGTAGATGTTAGCGGTTCAGGAAATTGTGAAGTGAATGTTGAAAAGTCGCTTGAAGCAGAAGTTAGCGGAAGCGGAGATATTGAATATAAAGGCGAACCAAAGGAAGTGAATACCAAAGTTTCGGGTTCAGGTTCAATAAAAAAGCGAAATTAAAAAGCGATAAGAAAATGGCATTACAATGTGGAATAATCGGATTAACAAATTCAGGAAAAACAACACTATTTAATTGTATATCTGATAATAAAGCTGAATCTACAGCTTTTGCATTCAGTACAAATAAATCAAATATTGGAACAATAAAAGTTCCGGATAATCGACTGGCAGAATTAAATTCGCATCAGGAAACTCAAAAAATAATTCCAACAACAGTGGAAATTGTCGATGTTCCAGGTTTAACAAAAGGTTCGAATAAAGGCGAAGGAGTAGGAAATAAATTTTTGTCGGATATAAAAAACACCGATGCTTTGATTCATGTATTGCGCTGTTTCGATGATGAAAATTTGCCACATATTGATGGTTCTGTTAATCCGATTCGAGATATGGAAACTATTGATTTAGAGCTGCAAATAAAAGATCTTGAGTCAGTAGAAAAGAAGATTGTAAGATTAGAAAAAATAGTAAAGTCAGGCGATAAAGATGCAAAAAAAGGAATTGAAGTTTTAAAAATTTACAAAGACCATCTTGAAAACTTTCAGCCTGCAAGGACTGCTCCCGTAGAAAAGTTGGATGCAAAACATATAGACGATTTGTTTCTTTTTTCTGCAAAACCAGTTTTTTATGTATGTAATGTTGACGAAGGTTCAGCAGTTTCGGGCAATAATTATGTTGAAGAAGTTAAGGAAGCTTTGAAGGAACATAATGCAGAAATTTTGACAATAGCCGCTGGTTTAGAGTCAGAAATTGCTGAATTGGAAAGCCTTGAAGACAGACAAGAATTTCTTGAAGATGTTGGACTTAGCGAGCCTAGTGTAAATTCGCTAATTCGCTCTGCTTATAAAATCTTAAATCTCGAAACATTTTTTACAGTTGGACCTAAAGAAATTAGAGCCTGGACTTTGAAAAAAGGGATGACTGCTCCACAAGCCGCCGGAGTAATTCACAGCGATCTCGAACGAGGTTTTATTCGTGCAGAAGTTATGAAATACAATGATTTTGTAACTCTTGGTTCAGAAAATGCTTGCAAAGAAAAAGGAAAACTTTCTATTGAAGGGAAAAATTACATTGTCGAAGATGGTGATATTTTACATATTAGATTCAATGTATAAGCTTTTTGATTGATTATTAAAACCTCAATATAAAATAATCAATCAAAACATCATTTGTATTTTTTTATCTCACCATTTTTTATTCTTCTAAAATAAGAATCAAGATCGCGTTTCACCTCAGGAGCAAGAATTATTAATCCTAAAATATTTGGGAAAGCCATACTTAGAATCATCATGTCTGAGAAATCAATTACAGCCCCTAAACTTGATGAAGCTCCTACAACTACAAAGCAAAGAAAGATTAATTGATATGTTGTTCTCATATATTTCCTGTCGCCGAAAGTTTTTTCGAAGAAACCACCAAACAGATAATTAAATCCTTTTTGTCCGTAATAGGACCAAGAAATCATTGTTGAAAAAGCAAAAAGGAAAATTGCCACCATCAAAACGTATGGAAACCATGAAAATACACTCCCAAAAGCCGCAGAAGTAAGTTGTGCTCCTTCAAGATTTTCCGGATTACTCAGAACAGGATTTTCAGGAGAATCGGTAAAAATTATGACAAGTGCTGTCATTGTACAAATCACAACAGTATCGATAAATGGCTCTAAAAGTGCCACAATTCCTTCGCTTACTGGTTCTTCAGTTTTCACAGCCGAGTGGGCAATTGATGCAGAACCTACGCCAGCTTCATTAGAAAAAGCAGCTCGTTGAAATCCAACTATTAATACTCCAACTATTCCTCCTTTTAACGCATTAGGTGCAAACGCTCCATGAAAAATCATACTGAAAGCATTTCCTGTTTCACTTATATTTAATACTATGATAATAAGCGATGTAGCAACATAAAGAATTGCCATTATAGGAACAATTTTTTCTGTAACTTTTGCAATACTTTTTATACCTCCAATTATTACTATTCCAACCAAAATAGCCACGATAATTCCAAAATATGTTCCATATTCAGAAATCTCTGGAATCATGTTTGCAAATTGCGAAAATGCTTGATTGGCTTGAAACATATTGCCACCGCCAAATGAGCCGCCAATAACTAAAACTGCAAAAATTGCTGCTAAAACTTTCCCTAATCCACCCAGATTTTTTTTTGCTAAAGCTTTATTTAAATAATACATAGGACCACCTGAAACGCGTCCATCCTCGTCTATTGTGCGATATTTTACGCCGAGCGTAACTTCTACAAATTTTGAAGACATTCCGAGCAAGCCAGCAATTATCATCCACAATGTTGCACCTGGACCTCCAATGGAAATTGCAATGGCAACCCCAGCAATATTTCCAAGACCGACTGTTGCTGAAAGGGCAGTTGCAAGTGCCTGAAAATGAGAAACCTCGCCTTGGTCTTTTGGGTTGTCAAATTTTCCTTTTATTAAATCGATTGCGTGACGGAATCCTCTGAAATTCACAAATTTCATTCTTATAGTGAAAAATATTGCACCAAGAACCAGCCAAATAACAATTATTGGAACTTTCATTTTTCTTGTATCGCCATTCGGATAAATAGCAATTTCTCCATTATCTTTATAAATTGTTGGATCATATAGATTTAACATTGCAAAAATGTCTGCCATTAACACCTTATCTATATAAAAAACTATTGGTACGAACACCGAATTAATTATTTCGCCTGGAGATTCTGCATGAATTTCAAATTCTCCAATAATAGTGTCATTATTCGAGTCTGTAATTGTAAGAAAATATTCTTTTGACTCGGTCAATTCTTTTGAAATGTCAGAAAGAGTATCAGTTTCAGTATCCGACCATTTGTAATTATAGGGCGGAACACCTCCAGATACAAATGCTTGAGCTGCAGCATCGTTAATATCTTTTGATTCGTTTTTGAATTGAAATTCTAATTCAAGTGATTTGCTTGTTTTTTTTGAAATGGACGATGAGTGGTTGAGTTTATCATTTTCGAAAACAATATTCTCATTTTCTTGACAAAAAGCTTGTATCGAAAAAATAAAAATAAAAAATCCGGTAATACAATATTTCATACTATTAAAGAATTAATTCTAATCAAGGAAACAAAAATAGAAAATTGTTTTGTTTATCAATTCAATATTTTAAAATATATATTTACAGTTTGAATTTTAATGAGATTGAGAATGATAAATAAGGAATATTTAATAGAGGCAATTAACAAATTCAGAGCTTGTAATATTGCAATAATTGGCGATTTGATGCTCGATAAGTATATTTTTGGTAAAGTTGATAGAATTTCACCAGAAGCGCCAATTCCAATCATTAAAGTTGAAGAAGAAAAATATGTTCCGGGTGGTGCTGCAAATGTAGCTGCAAATATTTCTACTTTAGGTGGTAATCCATTTCTTCATGGTATTTTGGGAAATGATACTGCTAAAAAGATTTTGTTGGAAAAAACAGAGAATCTTAATATCAATAATCATGGAATTATTGTGCAGGATTCTAAAACTACTATTCAAAAAATTCGGATTATTGCTCAAAACCAACAATTGCTAAGAATTGATTATGAAGATACAAACTACATTGATAGTTATACAAAAGGCCAATTTGTAAATAAGTTGAAGATGCATAAAAATATTTCTGTAATTTTGATTTCTGATTATGCAAAAGGAACAATAACAAACGATTTAATGGAAAATATTAAAACTTTTGCTAAAGAAAACAATATTTTAATAATTGCCGATCCCAAACCATTGCATAAAGCTTTTTACAAAGATGTATTTTTAATAACACCTAATAAGAAAGAGGCTGAAGAAATGTGTAATATGAAAATCCGGGACACAGGGGATGTTGAAAAATGCGGAAAACAATTGATGAATGAGTTAAAATGTAATGTAGTAATTACAAATGGCGAAAAAGGAATGTCAGTTTTTGAAAATGGGCAAGCTGTAGAACATATACCTACAAAAGCAAAAGAAGTTTTTGATGTATCGGGTGCCGGCGATACTGTGGTTTCTGCAATAGCCTTGGCTTTGTCTTCTGGAATATCGTTGAAAGAATCTGCATATCTGGCAAATTTAGCAGCCGGAATTAAAGTTGCCAAAGTAGGAACTGCTCCGGTTTGTAAAGAAGAGTTGATTAATTTAATTGAAACTGGTTTATAAAAATTGTTGAGTAGAATCTCATTTGTTGCTATTTATCATTAGGAAACCTCTAAAAATGCAAATTTCTTCGTTGTTTCGCAATTTTAAAATCCTCATTTACAATAGTAAACTCCGGTTTTCAAATTTCTTACGCCTTGAAATTTACTATTTTTATAAGTCCCCATTAATAGTAATCTTTTTTTGCCTAATAGATTTCTTATTATGATTTAAATCAGTTTGTTACTATTCGATAGAGACTCATGTAAAATTACTTAACAAAAAAAAGTCAACAAACTTGCTAACATTAAGAAAATTTGATTTCTTTGCAGGCTTGTTTTTTGGTGAATGAATTGAGGAAAATTTTATTGAGATTATAAGGAATACTTTTAAGCAGAACGAGAAAAATATGGTATTATTTGTTCTATTAAAAGTATTTTTTGAATATTGGAATTTTATATGACCACTATTTTAAATAGAGAATATAATTGGCATGCTATATATACGAAAGCCAGATCTGAAAAGAAGGCATTCGAAGCTTTGACTGAAGATGGTATAGATACATTTTTACCACTATCAAAAACGCTCCAACAATGGAAAGATAGAAAAAAATGGGTCGAATTGCCACTATTTTCATCTTATATTTTTGTTAAAGTTTCAAATAAAGAGTATTATGAAGCTTTACAAAATCCATACTCGGTTTGTTATGTAACCCTTGAAGGAAAAGCGGTTAATGTACCAGATTCAGATATTGAATCAATTAAATTTCTGATTGAAAAGAATTACAAGATTGATGTTACGAGCGAGAACTTTGGTATTGGTGAAAAAGTGATGGTGAAACAGGGGCAACTTGCAGGCATGCATGGCGAATTGCTTGAATTGAGAGGGAAACATAAGGTTTTACTGAGAATAGATGCAATTGGTCAATCTTTAGTTTTTGATGTTCCTATTGCACATTTGGTAAAAGAATAAGGAAACTGAATTTTTCATTTTTCTTATTTATTTAAAATATAGATAGTTGCTAATTTAATATGTAACTGACGGGGCGAAGCTGTGTAAAAACACGAACAAAATTGATAGTTTCATCTTGCAAAATATTTTCCTAATTAATTGTTGATATACATTTTATATTCTAAATGAATTCTCCAGAAATAAAAGCTTTTATACGCGAACACAGTTCACTTTTTTGGTATATTCCGGAGGATAAAAAGGAAGAAATAAGTAATGAGTTGCTTTTGGAGACAATATTAAATTATGGAACATTAGCTAACTGTTTACATTTAATCGAAATGTTTGGGAGAAATAATGCTTTAAGAGTGTTGCAAAACGCCAAAGGGAGAAAAAAAATGAACTATTATCCTGAAGTTTATAATTTCTTTAATATTTTTCTTTCAAAAAATGCATAAAGAGATTCTAAATAAAAATCAGATTGAATTGTTACCTTTAGTGAAGCAGTTTAAAAGAGAGTTTTATTTAGTTGGAGGAACTGCAATAGCTCTTCATTTGGGGCATCGAAGATCAATTGATTATGATTTATTCAAATTAAAAAGACTTGTTTTAAATCGAATATTAAACAAAATTTCAGCAACTGAACATGTTTACACTGTTACAAGACGAGCAGAAGAACAACTAAATCTTATTATTAATAATGTAAAGTTTACTTTTTATAATTATCCTTATTCGGTAGAAGCAAATTGCCTATTTGAAGATGTAATTAAGATTCCAAATTTATTGAATTTGGCCGCTATGAAGGCATTTGCTTTAGGACGTCGTTCTAAATGGAAAGATTATATTGACCTTTACTATATCCTTAAAAACCATTATTCCATAAATCAAATTGTAGAAGTATCTAACAATATTTATGGACAACTGTTTTCCGAAAAACTTTTCAGAGCACAACTAAGTTATTTTGAAGATATTGACTATTCCGAACCAGTTGAATTTCTAATAAAAGAACCCTCAGGAAAAGAAATACAGGAATTTTTAATAGAAAAAGCAATAGAACTTTAAAAAAAAACTAATGAGCGAAAAAAAGAAATTAAGTACAACAAATACCAAAGCTCAGATACTTAATGCTTACGATGAATTACTTTTGAAACTTGAGGAGAAATCGCAGGACAATCCAAAAGAAGTTCAGAAAAGAAAAGAGTCTGTGAAGATTGTTTCATCGGCTCAAAAAAATACTGAAGAAGGAATTGTAGATAATATTACAAAGATTAAAACGAGTTTTCTTGAATCTTTAGAGATAATTCAAGATAGCCTTTCATTAGAATATAAAAAGTTGGCAGAAATACAATCTGCAATTAAAATTGAGTCGCAAAAACTCGAAGATCTTTACGGATTAAGCACAAATGCAGACTCATTAGCTGCCATATTATTAGCACAAAAAGAAAGCCGTGAAAAGTTTGATACAGAAATGAAAACTGCAAAAGAAACTTTTGAAAACGGAATGGCAGAAAATAAAGCTAAATGGACTAAAGAAAAAGCAGAGCAAGAAGCCCAGATTAAAGAAGAAAAAGAACAAATTCAGAAAACAAGGAAACGAGAGGAGGAAGAGTATAATTATAGTCTGCTGCAAGCACGAAAGAAAGAGACCGATGCTTACGAACTGAAAAAAAACAAACAAGAAGCTGATTTAAAAGAAAAGAAACTGGTTTTCGAGAAAGAATTTGTGGAAAGAGAAAAATCTATCATCGAAAATGAGAAGGAATTTAATGAACTGAAGAAAATCTCAGATAAATTCCCAAAAGAACTCGAAAAGTCTGTAAGTGAAGCAAAAGCAGAACTTGAGGCAAAATTAACTTCAGAATTTAATCATGCAAAAAATCTTCAGGCTAAAGAAACCGAAGGATTAATTAAGCTCAAAGAATTGGAAGTTGCTACTCTTCAGAGCAAAATAAAAGAAATGGAAGTTCAGCTTAAAGCTACCAACCAGAAAGCAGATACTTCGGAAAAATCAGTTAAAGATATAGCTCTAAAAGCAATTGAAAGCTCAACTAAGGTTCAAATTGTTGAGAAAGAGAAATTTATTAAAGAATAATAGATAGTACCATAAATAAAAATCCTGTCAGGCATTTAATAATTACTCTAATTGGTGTTACGCCAAATGGCGTAATCAGTGGACAAGAAATACTATCCACAAATTTCACGGATTAACACGAAAGAAGACAGAAAACAAAAATTAGTGTAAATTAGTGCAATTCGTGGACAAGAAACATCATTCACCAATTTCACGGATTAACACGAAAGAAGACAGAAAACAAAAATTAGTGTAAATTAGTGCAATTCGTGGACAAGAAACATCATTCACCAATTTCACGGATTAACACGAAATAAATAGCAAACAAAAATTAGTGTACATCTGTGTAATTCGTGGACAAGAAATATCATCCACCAATTTCACGAATTAGCACGAAAGAAATAGAAAACAAAAATTAGTGTAAATTAGTGCAATTCGTGGACAAGAAATACTATCCACAAATTTCACCAATTAACACGAAAGAAATAGAAAACAAAAATTAGTGTAAATTAGTGCAATTCGTGGACAAGAAAGGATGTGGAGAAATTAATTTATAAAGAAGAAGCTTACAAGATTATCGGCTGTGCAATTGAAGTACACAAAGAATTAGGTTGTGGATTTTTGGAAGCAGTATATCAAGAAGCTTTGGAAATTGAATTTTATAAAAAACAGATTCCATTTGTACGCGAAAAGCGCCTCCTAATTAATTACAAAGGGATACAGCTAAAAAAGGAATATATTGCTGATTTTATTTGCTACAATCAAATTATTGTTGAAATCAAAGCTTTAACTACACTAAAACCAGAACATCAGTCGCAAGTCTTGAATTATCTAAAAGCAACAGGGAATAAGCTTGGTCTTTTAATTAATTTCGGAAGTCAAAGCTTACAATACAAACGGATGATTTATTAGTTAATTATTTTTCAAATTGACTGTAAGAAAATAGTAAGAATAATTAGTGTACATCTGTGTAATTCGTGGACAAGAAATATCATCCACCAATTTCACGAATTAGCACGAAAGAAATAGAAAACAAAAATTAGTGTAAATCGGTGTAATTCGTGGACAAGAAATATCATCCACCAGTTTCACAGATTACACGAAAGAAGTAGCAAACAAAAATTAGTGTAAATCGGTGTAATTCGTGGACAAGAAATATCATCCACCAGTTTCACAGATT
>JABHKC010000235.1 GCA_018692315.1 Bacteroidota bacterium
TGAGCATGAAAATTGTAGAAACGTTTATGAAAAAAAAGTTTATGAATTAATCAGGTTAGTTTTTAGCATTTTAGAATGAGTTTATTAATGTTTTCATTTATTTTATCTGTGGAGCTAACATTTGTATACGCGAAATTTCTTATATCTATCACAATTAACTAATTTCGTTTATAAAATCTGTTGAACTAAACCCAATCTAGCTAATTCAGTAATAATCACGTAAGTTCATCTTTTATTATTTTTTAATAGATGTAAAGATAGAGAAAATAAATAAGAAATAACAATATCAATTATACCCATACTTTCGGAAAACGCAGCTCAATCCCACCTTTCCCTACAAAATCTCCAAATTATTAAAATTACATATAAGCCAAATCCTTCACTATATTAGTTCAATCCCGATTTTTTATTGGGAAGCCCGGCTCAGTAGTTTTTCGCTGTTTTTATATTCTTAAGTGTTACCACACGTATTTATCTGTTTTTCAGTTTATTATTCAATTTTTTAATCGGTTCTCTAAATGCTTTTTCCATTCGAACTGAAGCGTCAATTAGATAATCAATCATTTTATTCCAATCTTCTTCTTCAAACAATGAAACTCCCGATAATTCAAGTTTTATTCGACTTGTTTTATTATTATCCATTCGTTCCCATTCTAATTCTCTTTCAGCAATTTCTTCTATTTTTTCTTTCCTTTCAAATAGATAGTCAAAGATTTCTTTATTAAGTTCTTTTGCACCTTTGTTTATATAAATTTCACATCTACAATAATTTCCACTGATACCCATGTTCATATTTCCACCACTCATACCAATCCCTTTACCTATCCAACTTTCTTTTGAAGGTGAATTATTAGAAAATAGATTTGTTTTTTGGTTACTTGCATTCAAAAATTGCTCCCAGAATTTTAATCTAACAATATGTCTATTTTGCATAGTCTCTTGTACTTCAATTTCTTCTTGTGCTTTTGAAGCAATACTAATTGCAAAATCTTCTGTTGCTTTTGTTGGTAAAATTTGTTCTACATTTAAGAATAATTGTTCGTCCAAAGCAAAGGGTGTTACTTTGAAACATTGGATTCTCATTTTGAAGTTCAATAGCCACAAAACTGATGATGTAACTTCTTTTCGGAAATTAGCAGCAATCATAATTAATCTCTGAGAGTTTAATCCTTGATTTAAAATTATCTCTTCGATGTCTTTATCTTCAAAAAATTCAGATATTTTCTCTTCTGCTTTTGCAGAACTGCCCAAATACTCTTGATAAATTTTAATTATTTCTTGTTTTGTCAAACTTGAACAATATGATGCATATTTTATTGTCTGCCACGTTACATCTCGACCAGAGTCGTCAAGTTTGTTTTCGATAATTACTAAATTTCCAATTTTGTCAATGGCTAATAAATCAAGCCTTTCGTTAGTTTCTCCAAATCCGTTAAATTCCTTCTGGATAATTAACAAATCTTCTCCAAGTGAGGATGGATTATTTGCAATCCATTCTTGTAGGTTCTCACGTTCTTTAAATTTGAGTTCGTGAAAGGTCTTTTCTTCAAGTTTTGATATTCTGTTTTCTACTTTGTTAATTATATACATCGGTTCATTCTTTTATATGTGTGGGTAGAGTAGAGCCTGATAGCCTATTCATATTTTTTTTTCTCACAAAGATAAGAAAATTAGTTTAGTCTATCAGTACCCCCTTCATCAAACCGTGCATGAAGTTTTCCCTCACACTGAGCCCGACTCAGTAGTTTTACGCTGTTTTTATATTCTTAGGTGTTATGTATTGTTTATTTCATTTCATTTCTTTCTTTATCCATTGAATAAATAAATCTGAATTCTTTAAGCTTTTTCCATTAGTTTCATTAAAAGGCTTTGTATTAGAAAATAAAGACTTAAAGTAATCTGAAAACATATACGCAGATATTTCATTCGGATGGTCTATACCTCGAGATGTTGGAAAGGCGTTTGTATAGAAGTCAATGCTATCAAGGTTTGTATAAACTAAATTGCTGTTTTCTGATTTTACTGTAGAAAACTTTCCGTTTATTTTTTTTACAACAAACACTTTATCCGCAAAGTCTTTCCCCATGACCGGAATCCCTTCAGTTTCTTTAAACAATGTTCTCACCCAATAAAATGAGTTTGCATCTTTAGGGTTGGCAATCAACCATTCGGCAATAGGAGCATCAGGATTTGAAACTTGATCTTTTCTAATAATGGAATCATTCAAAACATGTGCCTTGGTAAAATTCCAGTATTCTGTATATAAATTTTCAAACTTCGATTTGAATGTTCGCTGTAAGGAGTGCATTTGTTCATGTACCAATAAAGCACCCATTTTTTCTAGAAGGATTCTCTCTTCTTCAGCAGTCATATTGTCATTCCATGTTTCAGAAAGATGATCAATATGTCGTTGACTCAAAATTATATATGTTCCTCTAGTATGTGCAAATCCACCACAAAGCCAATTTTTAACTTTAATAAAACGCCATGGTTGATACGCCATCAACCCAATATCATTTTCAAGTAGAATAGCAGTAATCTTATCTACCACAAACGAAATGCATTTTTTTTCTCTTTCTGAAAAATCAGTAACTGCTAATGCAAACTTTTCTTTTGCATACTCATGTGCTTTATCAAGGTTCGTTGTTGTAACTTCCGAATTAGTAAACGCTTCTATTTCTCTAATTTGCAATTGCGAAAAATAAGGTTCATAAGATTCATCGAGAATAGCTTTAGCAGCACGTTCTGTATTTAGGAAATCAACTCTAGGATGTACCAGGGGGCTTTTTTGGACAATATCTATTTGATATTGATTCAGGCTGTATTTAGGATTAATTCTATCTTCAAAATCACCATCACCCTGAATATTAGGTACACTATCTGGTACATTTTCATCATCAATTGCATGCGTTAAAGATAAATTATGACCAACCTCATGGGCAATTACAAATGCTTCTAAATTTTCATTCGATTTTACGGAGTCATTGCCAAGAGCTATAAATGTAATATTACCTCCCATCATACCTCTGCCTAAAGGTCCTTTATGTCCATCAACGGCATTGACAAAAAACATGTTAACAATATCATTTTGCCCCTTTAGATATCCTTCCTTATTGGCTATTCTAACAATACTGTCTAAATTAATATAACCATCACGAGCTTTGGTATTATTGAAATTAATGGGTTCTAGGAAATGAAAATCTACCTCTGCCTTCGAGTACGCATAGTCCACAAGATTTTCTGGTAGAGCCATAGAGGCTGGATCAGTCCCTTCGTCTGACTGTACAATAATTGGTTGAACTATAAGTACAAAAGAGGTGAGTTTCTCAGTTTGCTGTGCAATACATTTAAATCCACCAATAACAAGTAAAAAGAGGAGTATATTAAGTTTCATATTTTATATAGATCAATTTTTGCTAATAATGCAACAGGGTAGTTTACGCCCCCTAAGAACCGTGCGTGCTAGTTTCCTGTCATTACTTATGCAAAGTGTTCGCTTTTGGGCTATTTTAATAGTTTCATTTATCTTACTCTACTGTTTTCTTACATTACTAAAAGATAGTTTATTTTGGGTTTCCCAGAAAAATAGGATTTGTCCATGCGGTATTACCATCTTTATCTGTAACTTCACACCTTACCCATTCGGGCTTCTTTCTGCTCAAATTCCACTCAGCACTTCGAAGATCGTCTCCATTTTCTGCCTTAAAAACTTTACCATTACCGGCACCGCTTGTTCTAAATACTATTTTTTTTACTGGTGAACATTCTACTTCTATTTTCAAGTTACTACCCATTTGGTAATCTTTTATTACAGGACCTTTGGAAGCATAAAAACAACCATTTTCAAGTGCCTCAAGAATACTTTCATCGTCTAATTTATTAGCTTTTATCATCGTCCACGCTTTGCCAACCTCGCTGCTTCTATGTACGTCATCGCTTGCCAAACCTGACAGAACATGTCCTTTATTCAACATCTGGTCCCAATGCACGCGCCCACTACCACTTTCAGCATCCTGACACACCTGATTGTGCACCTCAACACCTAAATACCCCGATACTTCAGTCATTTCAACATAAGTATGTCCGGTCCAGTACGGATGCGCATAAAACACTTTTGCACCTTTACTTTTTATATCATCTATCATCTCTTGTGCGGATAAACTATTATTGTATGTATAAGGATGTGGTAATCCGTATCCAAGAAAATGATGTGTAGGAGCTCCCGAATAGGTTTCAGGATGAAACTCAATGCTGCTCAATGCCAAAAACTTCATGTCTGAAAAGCCTGATAAATCATTTGTTGTTCTGTGATCGGTTATTGCCACTACATCAAATCCTTTATCTCTGTATTGTTTTAAACGTGTTGCCACATCCACATCCCCATCGCTACTGGTGGTATGAACATGCAGAGCAGCTTTATACCATTTCCCTTTTGTTTCAAAAGGGTTGGTCAATGTTTTTTTATTTGTAACATTTCCTTTTGCCTCATGTGCAAAAACATTTGATACTAATGAAGATACTGCTGATATTCCTGCCAATCTTAGAAAAATACGCCTTTTCATTTTAAACTAATTTTTTGTTATTGTCCTTTTTTTGCCTTGAAGCGAACGGTAAATTGTATGAGTAGTGGTAGATTACGTGGTAGTTTCCTGTCAAACCGCTACGCAGTCTGAGGGGGCTTCAGACCTTGATATTTAGCACATCACCTGCCATTACTTATACGAAAAGTTGAACTAAACCCAAGCCAGCTAATTCAGTAATAATCTCGTAAGTTCATCTTTATTAATTTATAAAAGATGTAAAGATGGAGAAAAAAAATGAGAAATAACAATATCAATTACACCCTTACTTTCGGAAAACACACCTCAATCTCACCTTTCTCTCCAAAATCTACAAACTATTAAAATTGCATATAAACCAAATCCTTCACTATATTAGTTCAATCCAGATTTTTTATTGGGGAGCCCGACTCAGTAGTTTTACGCTGTTTTTATATTCTTAAGTGTTGTGCACTGGCATTTATGTTCACATTAATTTCATTCTAGCAACCAATCAATAACATTTATTTTTTGAATACCGTTTATGCTTGTATTATCAAAATCTAGTGTTAGAAGAAACTTAGGATAATTGTCTTTTATTTTATCAAATGCCGAAATCTCACGATTAAATGTTTTTTCGTCATTTATAGTAAAAGCTACCTGATAATATTCTCGCTCATTGTTTGCTTTTTGCACCACAAAGTCAATTTCTCTATCGTTATGTTTACCCACATAAACTTTTCCACCTCGTCTTAAAAGTTCAAAATAAATTATATTTTCAAGCTTGCGCCCTAAATCAGCATCATACTTATTTGTAGCTGTAATATTTTTTAATCCTAAATCAACGACGTAATATTTTTCGTTAGTAGAAAGTAATTCTTTTCCTTTTATGTCATAGCGAGGTGAAGCATATAAAATATATGATTGAGTAAGAAAATCTAAATACTTTATAATGGTATTATGTGAAATCTTCTTTGATGAGTTGTGATTTAATTGGGCAGCAATGTTTGTCGGAGAAACATAAGACCCTACAGAATCAAATAAAAAGCTTACAATGCGATGCAAGTTGTGAACATTTCGCAAATTATGTCGCTGAGAAATATCTTTTATTATTACTGTGTCATATATTGACTGAAGATAATCATTTACCAAGTTTTCATCATTTTGAGAAAGTGTTACTGCTTCAGGAAAACAACTCTCATTGATAAATTTTCTAAACAAGCGATCTGTATTCTTTTCATCCTTGTATGCAGACACATATTCTCTAAATGAATATGGCAGCAAATTTATTGCGATGTATCTTCCTGTCAAAAAAGTTGCTAATTCACTTGACAGCAAGTAGGCATTAGACCCTGTAACATATAAGTCAACATTCTTTTTGGTGTATAAGCTATTTACTAATTTCTCAAAATCATTAATCATTTGTACTTCATCTAAGAAGATATAGTACTTTTCTTTTGGGTTTACTTTTTCTATAATTTCATCATAAAGTGTTGTCCAATTTGCAAGGTGCAAATTTTCTCGTTCTTCAAAGTTGAGAAAGATAATGTTTTCAGGAGCAATTCCACCCGATAACAACTCATTTTTAAAAGCTTCTAAAAGAGTAGATTTTCCACACCGCCTTATCCCAGTAATAACTTTTATTAAGTTCTGGTCTTTGAGTTGCCTTAGCCGTTTTAGATATGTTTTTCTTTCTATCATCCTAATATTTTGAGGCAAAGATAATACATTAATGACGAAAAATAAAATTCGCTTGCATTTTCGTCATTAGTGTCGCTTTTTTTGTTTGTGCAGTAGAGTAGAGCCTGATAGCCTATTCATATTTTTTTTCTCACAAAGATAAGAAAAATAGTTTAGACTATCAGTACCCCCTTCATCAAACCGTACGTGAAGTTTTCCCTCATACGGCTTACCGATAGAGTTCTTCATTGAGCTTTCGCAAGGGTTTTCAAACGTGCATACTTTTCCAAGTCTAACAGCCCTTTGCCTTTAA
>JABHKC010000236.1 GCA_018692315.1 Bacteroidota bacterium
CTAAAATAAGAAGTTTAATTTTACAGCAATGTTTCGGGGTGGAGAAATGTCGCCCGGACGACTCATGTTTTCGGCATTAAAAATATTTTTTAAAAATAATCCCAATTCTGCCTTTTCAGACAAATGATATATTATTCTATAGTCGAAAAAAACACTTCCTTGGTTGTTTTCTTCCCGATATTTTTTTAACCCTGGCAAAATTGTAAACTCATCAAGCACATTTTGTGGTGTTCCCTCGGGAAACGGGATTAGTGGTTCCTCGAAAGCCTTGTCGATATTTATCATATTGCTATGGTAAACAAAACTTATGCCCGTGGACACCATCGCAAACCTTAATTCTAAATCGGCTTTTGCTGAATGATAAAATCTGTATTTCAAAATATTGCCTTCGGTGGTTCGGCTCGAATCGGCTTTTGCATTTAAATCCACTGGATTCGTATAAGTATATCCGGCAAGAATTGTAGCAGGAATTCCCCAAATTGAGCCTTGTCCTGTAAAGGTCATATCTACTCCTGTAATTTGCGCATTTCCAATATTTACAGATTTAAAACCCATATTGTAAATTGCCGGAATAACATCAGCTGGGATGGTTTGAAAAGTAAGAGTATCGTAAAATCCGAAAGTAAATTCCATCATATTTTGATATTCTGTCCAAAATGCTGCAATATCAATATAACCGTTCCAGTTACTAAAACTTACTCCTTGCTTAATTCCAATTTCGCTGCTCCATCCTGTTTCGGATTCTAAATCAGGATTTGGAAATATTTTAATGCTACTTAAATTTGTACTGGTATATTTTTCGGCAATTGTCGGGAAACGATAGCCCATACCGTAGGATGCTCGCAGAAATGTATATTCAGCCAACTGATAATTCAATCCTGTTCTGAAAATGGGTTTTGAGTCTTCTATTTCATTATCTAAGCGGAAAAATTCCCATCGCATTCCGAGAGAAAGCGACAATCTATCGAAGAATTTCTTATCTAATTGAGAAAAAACTGCAAAATTTGAGCTAATATGGTTGCCAAAAAGTTCGGCTACCGATTTTGCATAATTGCCGGTTATTCCGCTTGTTAAATGCACATTATTGACGAACTGTTTATGATATTGATATTCGGCATAAAAATAATTTGCCGAACTGTTTTTGTTATCTCCTTCAATAATATTTGTTACACCAAAAAATCGGGTTTGCAAACTATGTTTGTTTCCTTTTTTGTCGAAATATTTTATTTGAGGGTCGATATTTATTCTATATCCGCTGGCAGTATTCACACCATCCATATTTTGAACATAAGCTGAATCTGCACTTTTCCAAAGAAAAAAATCAGATTTATCCTGATACATGATTCCTGAATTTAAGCCATATGACAAACCGCTAATTTTTTTTGAGCGATATCTCATATTCAAATTAAACCTAACTCTATCTTCATGATTATAGGTCCGGTATCCGGCATCATGAAACAAATTGCCGCTTGCAACCAAATCGAAATTATCAATCTTTCGTGAATGAAAAAAGCTTGAACCATTGAAGATTTGCTTTTTATTTCCCCACCATTTCAACTCTTTTCTTTTTGGTTCGAGATAAATTCCACTGTAAAAGCTAACTTTTGTAATTGACTCACTTTTCGGAAAAGCTGTACGGATATTTATTATTCCGTTCAGTGCAGACGAGCCATATAAAGCCGAGGCAGCACCTTTCAGTATTTCTACCTGCGAAATATTTTCTGTAGGTAAAAAATTCCATTTTGCATCGCCGGCATCTGCCGAAAGCATTGGCATATCGTCAACCAAAACCAAAACACGGCTGCCGGCTCCGTAACTGTATCCGCTACCTCCACGAATATTCACATTGTCGCCAACAACATTTACTCCGGGCACTTGTTCAATGGCTGTGAGCAGGTTTCTGGTATTAGTATTTTCTATAATTTTGGGCTTAATAAGTTCCATAGAAACAGTAATATCGCCGAGTTTTTGCTCAAATTTACCAGCTGTAACTACTACCCCATCTAAAACTGTATTTTCGGGTTCGAGTCTAATCTCAATTGTTGTGGTTTTACCTTCAGTTACTTTTACTTCCTTTTCCAGAGGTTTATATCCAATATATGAGAATTTTATAAGTCTTGTGCCAGACTTGGATTTTAGTTCAAATTTTCCTTCAAGGTTGCTTGCTACGCCTTCGCCACTTTCGTTTATAATGCTTACACCAATTAGAGTTTCATTGGTTTTTGAATCATAAATAACTCCTATGATTGTGCCGGTTTGTGCTGAAACTATTTTCAGAAAACCACCAATTATAAATAATACTAAAAATAACTTTATCCTCATAATCCCAAAAAACACAAATCTATTTAAAAATGTTTATTAAGAAAATAAAAATTTGGGGCTATTTCTGAAAAATTTGCTCTTATCTGGTGATATTATTTTTTTCTCCCACTGATGACGCAAATTTACATGGATGATTTTTCTGCGTTTTTCTGCGAATTCTGCGGGAAATAAATTTTACAATCCATTAACTTTTCGAAATATTCCAGATTTGATGAGTTCAACATTGAAATTTACCAATATGGCTAACTTTAGTTTTGATAGTTTTAAATATGTTAATACTTGTTTGTGGTGAACTTCTGCTATATGCTCAACTGATTTCACTTCAATTATTACTTTATCTTCAATCAACAAATCCAGTCTAAAACCTACTTCTAATTTTTCACTTTCGTAATAAACTGGTACAGGCACTTCCTTTCTCACTTTCAAGCCAACTTTTTTCAATTCAAATTTTAATGCAGCTACATATACAGACTCTAACAGGCCAGGACCCAGTGCACTATAAATATTGAATATTGCTCCTCTAATTTTGTATGATATTTCATTTTCTGTCATAATTATTTTCTTTCTCCCGCTGATAGCGCAGATTTACATGGATGATTTTTCTGCGTTTTTCTGCGAATTCTGAGGGAAATAAATTTTACATTTAGTTTTCTGTCATAATTATTTTCTTTCTCCCCCTGATGACGCAGATTTACATGGATGATTTTTCTGCGTTTTTCTGCGAATTCTGCGGGAAATAAATTTTACATTTAGATTTCTGTCATAATTATTTTCTTTCTCCCCCTGATAGCGCAGATTTACATGGATGATTTTTCTGCGTTTTTCTGCGAATTCTGCGGGAAATAAATTTTACATTTTGGTTTCTGTCATAATTAATTTTTTATCCCGCTGATAGCGCAGATTTTCGCGGATTGGGGTTCTGTAGAAATCTGCTAGAAATTCTTCGTCCTAAACCGGCAGCTTAAATTTCATAACAACCTCACCGGTTTTTTTATCAACAGAAATGCTTTGTTCCTGAGTTGAAATATTTTTGCCGGTAGCCATTTTAAACAAGCCAGAAATAAATCCTAAACCTTGATTCATTACCGTTTCCAACTCTTGGGCTGTTTCTTCAACCGAATGTTTTTCCGATTTTTCAGGACTTTCTTCTAACTCTTGTTTGGGTTCAGGTTTTTTTTCAGTTTGTATCTCTTCTATTTTTTCAATTTCTGTTTCCTGAAATTCTTCTTTTGACATTTCATCAGATTCTTGCAATTCGTCATGCTTTGCTTCGAACAATTCCTCTTGTTCAATAATTACATCAAGAATATCTCTTTTTTCTGTATCGGGCAATTCTTGCTCAATGTCTTCAGTTTGGCTTTCCAGCTCCTTAATATCTGTAACTGCATTTTTTAATTGATCGAGAAATTGAGACCTTCCTTTTTTAGAAAAATCGACAAATTCTATATCGTTATTGGGGCTTAAAACACTGTCGAATAAATTCTGTTTCAGCAATAATCCGGCAGCAATGTTTTCTTCGATAGATTTTTTAGTGATGAAATTAATTATTGATAAATTTTTGTTTAATTGCCCAATTCTATCAATTCTTCCAATCCGTTGATTTTTCTTTGCAGGATTCCATGGCAATTCGAAATTAATTACTGTATCTGCCACCTGAAGATTTAAGCCAACTCCGCCGGCTTCGGTAGAAATAAAAACTTTAATGTTTTGGTCATTCTCAAATTTTTCTATCAATTTACCGCGTTTATTTACCGGTACACTTCCATTTAGTTCAACAAAAGCAATATTATTGTTTCTAAGCATTTTGCCAATAATACTGTTCATCCGTTTCCATTCAGAGAAAATAATTATCTTTTTGTCTGAATTTTTTAAATCAATTTTTTCGAGAAGAATATGTTCAAGTTCTGCGAGTTTGGGCGAAAAGTTTGTTTCACGATCGATTAAATAAGTAGAATCGCAAACCATTCGCATACTGTTCAAGAGTAGAATTAAACGTTGCATGTCGAATGGCGTAATAATTTTTTTCGAAAGTATTTGAGCAACTCCTGAACTAAAACCAGAATGATATTCTGCTTGCTTTGGGTGCATTTCAACCGGCACATCCATTTCGCTAATGTTTGGAAGTTCTTTGATAACATCAGCTTTTTCTCGTCTTATCAAAATTGTCTGCATTCGAGTTTTCAATTCTTGTAGATTGAAATATCCGGTAATTTTATTTTTCAATTTTAAATCGAAAAAACAATGCTGATAAGAAAATTCCCATAAAGGAGACAAAAATGTAGGGTCTGTAAAGTTTGCTATTGAGTATAAGTCAATTAGCCGATTTTCTATAGGTGTTCCGGTGATAACCAACGAATGTTTTTTGTTTAAAGATTTTATTGATGAAGCTGTTTGCGTATTATAATTTTTAATTCGCTGGGCTTCATCTAAAATGATAAAATCGGGGCTGTTATTGTTAATTGCCACCGAATCTCTTAATACAGTTTCGTAATTTACAATGAGGAAATAGTTTTCCCAATTTTCATACTGTTTTTTTCTTTCTTCGGGAAATCCTTGTACAATTTCGGCTTTTTCGTTTGTAAACTTCTCAATTTCCTTTCTCCACTGGTCTTTTAAAGAAGCCGGACAAACTATCAAAGTTTTCTCGAAGCCAAACAAATTTTTCTTTAAAATGGCAATTGCAATTGCCTGAATGGTTTTTCCTAAGCCCATTTCATCGGCAATTATTGCTCCTTCACGAAAAGTAGCAAATTCAATCCCTTGTTTTTGATAATCGAAAAGTTCGGCTTTGAGGAATGAAAAATCAAGTTTTGTAGATTTTTGAATTTCAACAAGTGCTTTTTTATTGAAAACATTCTCTATTTTTTGTAATACTTCAGGCCGTATTAATATTTGTTTATAATTTTCTGCTTTCTTCACGAAATTCAAAAAATCAGGAATTGTGTTTTCTTCGATATGTTTGAGTTCACCAAAATGTTGCTTAATTAAATCGTGAATTGGCTTCACCAGAGGATGAGGATAATACCATGAAATTTGATAATTTTTCAATGGATCCAGAAAAATTTCGACAAATGGATAATGTTGTTTGCGTTTGTTTTTGAAATATGAAGGTGCATTTTTAAAATAATCAAATCCGAACATCAAATGTTTGCAGGTGCCAAGTTTATTGGTTTGATAATCGGGGCATGAGCAGTATCCAATTTCTTTTTCAAAGTTCCTGAAAGTAAGTTTATATTCAATTGTTTTTTCGTTATAGAGAATATGCTCGCCAAACATATTGTCAGAAAAATGAAAACGATACTCAGCTTTCCGGGCTTTTTCTCTTCTTTCATCAATTACACGTTTTATCATCCCCGACTTTGTGAATTTTTTGCCGTCTTCTAATTTTTCATTTTCGTAAATCAACAAATCGTCTTTCAGTTGTTTTAATGATGCAATCTTATGATGACAAATTTCTGAACCACGGCAAGTACAACTTAGTTGCACAATTCCATTAAGCTCAATAATTACCTTATAATCATTAAATTCGTCATCGACAGAAAACTCAAACATATCTTTAGCTTGTGTGAGCATAAGGCATTGACCTGCTTTGTATAAAGCCTCAGCCTGCCGAATAACAAATTTTGAAACTAAATTTTCTTTATTAATCTCTAATAAGGTATCGTTGATTCGATCTGCAATTTCTATATTCATTTTTTCTAAATTAAATTTAAGCAAAAATAATATTTACAAATTATATAGACTTAGATTTTTTCAAACTTTTAAAAGCTTGTCTATCAATGAAAATTTTAAATCTAAATCTAAATGAATTGTTTTTATATTTGCCATTTAAAAATGAAAATATGATAGTATCGATGACTGGTTTTGGGAAAAGCATTTGCGAACTCGAAGCTAAAAAAATTACTTTAGAGATTAAATCTTTAAACAGCAAACAGCTTGACATTTTCACTAAAATTCCATCCAGATATAAAGAAAAAGACTTAGAAATAAGGAAAAAAATCTCTACTACACTTACAAGAGGGAAAATTGAATTTTCCTTTTATGTAGAATCAAAAGCCGTTGAAAGCAAATCAAAAATTAATAAAGAAGTAGTTAAGGATTATTATTCTCAAATTGCTGATATTGCCGCTGAGTTGGGAATTTCGGTATCTGAAGCTATTATTGAATCTATATTGCGTCTTCCGGAAAGTTTTAGTGCAAATTTTGAAGAAACTACAGATACGGAATGGGAAAAAATCTCAAATAGCATTGATGAAGCATTGTCTGAACTTAATAATTTTAGAAATCAAGAAGGATTAGCTTTAGGAAAAGATATTGAAAGTAGGATAAAAATCATTTCGAATAAAATTCCTGAAATTGAATTGCTTGAACCTCAAAGAATTGGAAATATCAAATCGAAACTTGAGTCTTCACTACAAGAATTTATTGAAAAGAAAAGTTTTGATCAAAATCGTTTTGAACAAGAGTTGATTTATTATCTTGAAAAAATTGATATTACCGAAGAAAAAATCAGACTTCAAAATCATTGCGACTATTTTTTTCAGACCATAAAAGAAAATGGCATGAATGGCAAGAAATTAAATTTTATTTCTCAAGAAATTGGTAGAGAAATAAACACTATTGGCTCGAAAGCAAATTTTAGTCAAATTCAGAAAATAGTTATTCAAATGAAAGATGAATTGGAAAAAGTGAAGGAGCAATTGCTTAATGTTTTATAATTTCGTTGATGCACAACCAAAATGATATTGAAATATTAGGCAAATATTTGCCAAATAATTCTGTCAAAGCTGTAACAAAATTGATAGAATCTTTGAATTTTCATTTGACAATATCGAAATCAAGAAAAAGCATTCTTGGAAATTACAAACCTCCTCAAAAACTTAATTATCATAGAATATCTGTAAATTCTGATTTGCACGAAATCGAATTTCTAATAGTTTTACTACACGAAATTGCACATCTGATTAACTGGAACAAGCATAAACAAAAAGTAAAGCCACATGGCAATGAGTGGAAACAGGAGTTTAGAACATTAATAAACTCACACATCCTTTGTGGTGAATTTGACACTGAAATAAAAGATGCTATTTATTATTGCTATTTTCAACAAAGCCTCATTTCATCGAGCCAATGTAAAAATCTTCATAGAATTTTGCATAAAAATGAAAATGAGCATATTGACCAATTAGAAGACCTGCCTAATGGAACAAATTTCATGTTAAAAAGAAACAATAAAAAGTTTTTGAAAATTAAGAAACTTAGAAAATTATATCTTTGCAAGGAGCATGAAAGCGGAAAATTATATAGAGTATATTCCGATGCTCAAATTGTTAAAATATAATTATAAAAGATATTTTTTTAGTATTTTTCAGCATTAAAATAAAATATATTACTATGAATAAAAATAATTATTGTGTTATAATGGCTGGTGGTGTTGGTAGTAGATTCTGGCCTTTAAGCCGTAAAACTTACCCAAAACAGTTCATTGATATTTTAGGTACCGGAAAAACATTTTTGCAACACACTTTTGAAAGGTTTGCCAAAATTTGCGAAGCCGAAAATATTTTTATTGTAACAAATGAGATTTATAAAAGTAAGGTTTTAGAGCAGTTGCCTCAAATAAAAGCTAATCAGGTTTTAGGTGAGCCACTTATGCGAAATACAGCACCTTGCATTGCTTATGCAAACTATAAAATTCAAAAACTAAATCCTAATGCCAACATTATTGTAGCGCCTTCAGATCATTTGATTTTAGATGAAAACGAATTTATAGATGTTATAAATAATGGCTTAGAATTCACTAAAAATTCTGATACTTTATTGACATTGGGCATGAAACCAAGCCGACCCGAAACTGGCTACGGATATATTCAGATAAATAAAGAAGAAAAAATTGGAACCTCAATAAATAAGGTGAAAACCTTTACGGAAAAGCCAGATATAGAAACGGCCAAAATGTTTCAGGAAAGTGGCGAATTCTTTTGGAATTCAGGAATATTCATTTGGTCTTTAAAATCTATAATGAAATCGTTCGAGATTAATCTAAACGAAGTAAACTCCTTGTTTAGTGAAGGGATTCAAAATTTAAATACTGAAAAAGAAGTCGAATTTATTAATAAGATTTATCCTAAATGTAAAAATATTTCCATTGATTATGGAATAATGGAAAAAGCCGAAAATGTTTATGTCTATCTTGCCGATTTTGGATGGTCTGATTTAGGAACTTGGGGTTCGTTATACGAGCATAGTAGGCTCGATGATAATAATAATGCGGTTTTTGGAGACAATGTTTTCCTTTACGATTCGAAAAATTGCATAGTGAATATTCCAAAAAATAAATTAATAGTACTTCAAGGTTTAGATGATTATATAGTTGTTGATTCTAATGATGCTTTGCTTGTTTGCAAAAAGAAAGATGAGCAACAAATCAAAAAATTTGTTCATGATATAAGCAAAGTTGATGACGAAAAATATATTTAGTTTCAATTGTATTGAAACAAAAAAGCCTGCTATGATATAGCAGGCTTTTTTGTTGGTTCTAAATTATTTCTTAATAGCTCCAAAGATCATGTTCTGTTTCCATTATCCAATCTTTTACTCTTTCTGCCTCTTGTTGAGAATTAGAGCCTAATGAATATTGGTTAATATTTCTATCGTTGTAAACATTTGATTCTTGAACTACGTAACTACCAAATTTTCTTTTGTAGAAAATATCATCGAAAGACCTACGCTCAGCATCATTAAAAGGATTAAAAACTTCGTGATTTGCAAGTATCGGTCGCAACTGATCGAAGTTTACCCAGAAAAGTTTTTTGTATGTAATTTCCTGCATTCCTTCATCTTCAATTAGAAGACCTTCGCCGCCGATATCCTTTTGATATTCACGTATAGGACAAATTCCTACTATTCTAACTTGAAGAGTGCTATATTTTCTGTCGAAATACCATATTTCCTTAATTAAATATTGTTTTACTTCAGATGAGTTAATTTCGCCTTTAATAGTATCAAGAATCATATCGCCAGATTCTACATCCACTATGTCCATATACTTATCAGTTGCATCAAATTTTTCCTCAATATCTGTAAATGTCATTGGACTGTCAAACTCTGTACCTGCCCAACCGTCCGGGTCGAAAGCAATTATTGGTTCTCCTTCAAGTTCTCCTTTTATGCCAACCAGCAACAAGTCTATTAAGCTCATTCGTTCTAATATTGGTTTTATGGGATAATAAAGAGGATGATTTATTTTTTCTCGTAAATCAATTTTTCGCTGTATTGTTTTCGACCACATAACATCGGCTTCTCTAAGAGGTACCCACGGTATCGGTTTTCTGAGCCTATCTCTTTCTTTTACATAAATACCATTAAGTACATCTTGACTATATGCTTTGGAATAATTTCCAATAATCAAGGTCAGTACTGCTAATATTAAAACAATTGCTCTTTTCATATTTGAAAATTTTATTTAATTTTAAACACAATAGGTGGTAGGTCTCGAGTTAATTTATCAGGACCTTTTGCTTTTATACCTTCGAAAAATACTCGTTGCCCGCGATTAAGTTTGTTTAGTAATTCTTTTTGTTGGTTTGTAAATTTGTTGCTTCTCGACGATTTCTTTTGTTCATACCCTTGCACTACAGTGGAAACTGAAAATTCAACTACTTTAAATGTTGCATCGAAATCGGAGTTTTCTAATTCGGCAAGAACACCATTTTGTGCCAAAAGTAAGTTTTTAGCTATTCGTCCTCCTTTACTCATCGCAACTTTTGCAACCGGATTGGGAAGCTTCTTAACACGGAATTCTGCTTTACCCATTTCTCTTTCTTTTCCATCAATAGTTGCAAAAACAGTAACAAATGTTTTCTTCGATTTTGTGGTTATGGTCTTTGGTTTTACAATGTATCCTCCATCTTTATCTTTTGATATTGTTCCATTATTTATACGAGGTGTAATATTTTCAATAGGTACACCTGGAACAGAAATATCTATAGGATTCTTTACACCAAGGTAAAATACATTCATCTTGCTTGGAGAAACTACAACCTGTGATTCCGCCACTTGATATTCATTGCTAAATCTGTATTTATTGATACGACCTTCCGGTGTTTTATAATATATTAATCCACCCCATTTTACACTTGGGTTTAAAGTATTACAGGGTACAGAATATTTACCTATACTATTATGTATTGATAAGGTATCATAATTTATACCTAGCTCTCCCTTCATTTTTAGATTCCATGTTCCATCATCATTTATGGTAGAGTCTATAGGTCCTATGTAAATAGTTGGCTTTTGGGTGGTATCAAAGGCAGCAAGAAAAACTTCAGCTTCGTACACACCACCTTTAAAAACATAATTCGATTTTGCTTTTACAACAGCATCTAGTTTATTAAATTTAAACGAGCTTGCATCAATTTGTTTATACAAATAGCTGATAACATCAGACTCCGCATTTCTAACATCACCTTGCATTTTTGACAAGAGTGTTATTATTGCAATTAGAGGTCTTTCCTGAAAATGTGCGTTTTCCCAGGTAATATTCTGAGTTACTTTGTTTGGAGGATCTAATAAAGACAGATTTTTATCGATCGAGTTTTTAAATTCCACATCTTTTTCGAGAATTAAGCCAGAAATAGTTTCTTTAAATTTGTCGAATTCCTCTCTAAGTTGATATGCTCTTCCATTAGCTGTAGCTCCTATCATTATTTCAGATCCAATAGTGATATTATCATTTTTCAAAATAGAATCCGGATAAACCAGTCGCCCTTTGACGGCAATTTGATCATCTCCATCAGCTTTTTCAATTAGCTCAATTTTAATATCTTGAATATAATCAAACATTTGATCAGAGCTTCTTTTAGCAACATCAGCATATTCTCTCCATTCCTTAACTTTCTTTGGATTTTCTGATTCTGCTTGCCTAAAATTTGCATATATAGTGTTGTTCTTTTTTCCAATATTTTCAACAGTTTTTGACAAACCATCTTCAATAATAATAAAAGCTTCAACAATTTCTCTTGATACATTAAGTGCCAATAATGCTGTAAGCACTAAATACATCATTGCAATCATTCTCTGCCTGGGGGTTTCCGGACAATTTTTTGCACCCATATTATTTTCTTAAATAATTTTGTAGTTTATTATCTTTTGGAATATTCAAAAACTATTTGATGTTCATTGCTGAAAGCATGTTTCCATAAACAGTATTTAATGATTCTAATTTCTCACCAAGTTTTGAGATTTCTTCTTTATATTTTTGAGTATTTTCTACCGAATCATTCAAATTGGTCATCATTTTACCTAAACCGGAATATACCTGCTGAGAAATTTTCATATGCTCGTCGCTTCCTTTAAGTTGCAATTCATAAACCGAATTTAATGAAGATAAACTTTTGTTCATTTTTTCTATTTGTTGTCCATACATTTCTCCACTTGAAGTAACAGTAGAAAAATCGGTAGATATTTTGTCAGCCAATTGCTGATACGATTCGCCAGATTTTGTTACAATCTCTGCTGTTTGTATTGACGATTCTGATAGTGTACTCATTGATTCTGAGGCAGATGTAACATTTGTTACATATTCTTTAGTTGCAACTGAAGCATCTGACACATCTGACATCATTGAGGCTGTTTCGCTCAAATTGCGCAAACCTTCGCCAAGTTTTTCGAAGACATCTTGACCAATATCGGCTTTTTCTAAGATTGCATCTGCTAAACTTCCCGAGCCTTTCATTCCTCTTTCCAATTCAAATTCCTCATCGAATCCCATTCCTGCTAATTCAGGATATACTAAACTCCAATCATATTCAACATGTAGTGGTTCGAAAGCTGAGAAGAAGAAAATTAATGCTTCGGTTCCTAAACCAACTAATAACATCTCGCTGGCATATGGATAGTGATTTATTTTAAATAAGGCACCTAAGATTACAACTGCAGCACCCCAACCATATAACTTCGCCATCCCATTTTTCCATGCCTTTCCTTGTACAATTTCAGAAATGTTTAACATAATTTGCTAATTTTTTTATAATTTAAAGATTAATAATTTTAATAAAACTGTGAGCCTCCAACATCATTTCTATCACGACCAAGATATGAACGAACACATCTGAAACCAATATATGATTTAGCAGTATCTTGATATTCATATGTTCTTGTTCCGGTCTGAAGGAAATATCCAATATCTTTCCAAGATCCTCCTCTAATAACTTTTCGTTTTAAAACATCGGGATCATCCGGTAGAGCATTATACTGATAATCAGAATTTAAATCGTGAGTAAAACTATATGCTGACTCGTCGAAAGCGTTTGATGTCCATTCCGCTACATTTCCTGCCATATCGTAAAGCAAAAATTCGTTTGGTTCAAAACTTCCTACTGTTACAGTATGAATTCCTCCGTCATCAGTATAGTTCCCTCTCATTGGTTTGAAATTCGCAATAAAACATCCTGTATTGTTTCTTGTGTAGTAACCACCCCAAGGATACATGCTAAGGTCTTGTCCTCCTCTCGAAGCATATTCCCATTCAGATTCTAAAGGTAATCTATAATCCTGCAAAAAAGTACCACCATTTTTAGCAAGAAAACTATTTTGAAGTTCTGTTCTCCATCTTGTAAATGCAAATGCTTGTTTCCAACTTACACCAACAACCGGATAATGATCGTAGGCTGGATGCCAAAAATACATATTTGTCATTGGTTCGTTATATGAGTAAGTAAAATCTTGTATCCAGCATAAAGTATCAGGATAAATATTTATTACTTCATTTTTTATGAATGCAGAACGATCTTTAACATCTTCTTTTTCTCCTCTTTCATTCATTACTTCTCCGGCATATCTTTGTGTTTCAAAGTTGTAATGATGACGTACTTTATTATCGTCATGACGGAATTTCACAGCAGCTTGTCTAAGATCTATCCATGAATAAACGAACATATATTTTCTGGTGTCGAATTGCTTTCTTCTATAGAATCTTTCATTTTCAGAATAATACATATCTTCAAGTACTTCCTTAAATTCTTGATCTTTCCACAAAATCCTTTCATCCCAATTTAATGTGGGAGGATCAATTTCTTCACCATAGCGATCTTCAGTAACCAAAAATTGTTCGAATTCATCACCCAATTTCAATCTGGCAATGGAATCTCTAACCCAATGTACAAAATGTCGGTATTCATTATTGGTTATTTCAGTCTCATCCATCCAAAAAGGAGAAATTGAAACTGTTTTTGATTGTGCAGTCATTGCCCAGGGGACATCCTGATCGCTTGGTCCCATATTGTATGTTCCTTGTTCAATAAATACCATTCCGTATGGTTCTGATGTCCACCATTTTTGACGGCCCAATACTCCGGTTAGTTCACCATTTCCATAGTTCCCGCAACTACTCAATATTGCTAAAAACAGACTTAAATAAATTAATTTTTTCATGGTTATTTTATTTATTAAGCACTTTTTCTAAAATCTTACTGTTCCTTGCTCTCCAGGTCTCATGCTGAAGTTTACATTGAAGCAGTATCCTAACATTATTTCGATTGATCCACCACTATTAAATGTTGCCATTTCTGAAGTAGTAAAATCATATGCAATTCCAAATTTTATTCTGTTGGCCAATTCCATTCCAAACATAGCTGAATAAGCATCTCCCAACCTGTATGAAACACCTCCCCAATATAGCTTCTTATATAGTGCCAGTGCATTGAATTCAAATTGTGAGCTTGTTCCGTCTGATTTTATGAAAATTGATGGAGTAAGTTCAAAATTTGGATTTGGCAACTGAATGACGTAGCCGCCAGTAACGTAATAATGCCTGGCTAAAAAACTACTGGCATTTTTGTTATAATCAAAGCTTGGATTATTTATGTGTGTTGAAGAAATTCCAAAATAATAGTTATCGCTATTTAAAAACACTCCGAAATTTAAATCAAGTGCCATAACACTTTCTGCATTAGGGATTAAAGGATCTGAAAACGCATTTCCTTCGCCTTGACCATCTTCTGGAATTACCATCCAATCTCCGTCAAGGTAATGATTGAATAATCCTCCACTTAGTCCGAAGCCAAATTTTCCAATGTCTGTTTCAAGCTGATATGAAAAAGCCAAGTTGATTAATTTATTGTCAGAAAATCCAATTTGATCTTGCATGATAATTATTCCAACTCCGAAATTTGTTCCTTTCATAGGCGTACTGGCACTTAAAACTTCGGTAGTAGGAGCACCTTCTAAACCCATCCATTGCTGACGAAAAAATAAAGTGGCACAAATTGCATCGTTGCTACCGGCATAACCAGGATTTACAGTAAGATGATTAAACATGTTCTGACTAAATTGCGGTTCTTGTTGTGCATAGGCAGACGATACTGCCAATATTAATGTTAAAACAAGTACTATTTTCCTCATAATCACTTTATTACAAACTTTTAAATATCTTAATATTGATATACAAAACGGTAAAATAAATAAAAATAATTTACCCACACAAATTTTATTAACAATAAATAGTTAATAACTTTTTTTTTAATCTTTCAATTATATATCAATCAAACAAATATCTAAACATTAGATTGAATATATTTATTATAAATTGCCTTTATTATTTCAAATTTTACAACGATTATTTAACAAAAACACTAATCAAAATTATTGCTTATTCCTTTTTTATTTAATCCAGTTTTTGGATAAATTTCCATAGCCTGTCGGGGATTTCATTATTACTGGCAAGAATGTAATCTTTATATGAGCATGGAATTATTTTCACTTCTTGGCTCGAAATTTTTGTTTCTTCGGGAAATGGAATTTTCATCCACCAACGTTCTGTATGTTTACTTTTGTAGAATATTATTTGATTTTCTATATCATTTAAGCTGACAAAATATTTAGAGAAATTTGGATCAGATTCAGAGAAATTTTCTGTTTTTCGGAAAGAGAAACCTTCTATGAAGTGCCATATAATTTGTGCAGCCAGGTTTGAAGTTTGATAATTATTGTCGAATTCCGGATTTACTTCATATATTCCGAACGAGGAAACACTTTCGCTAAGTCCGGCATAGCGAGAAATCTGGCAAGCTTCATTACTGAAAAATCCATTTGGCGAAGGATTATTCCGAGCAGGTGCATCTGCCTGTTTTATTGCTCCTATATCGAACGAAACTAAATTGGCAGTTCGTAAAATAGTTTCGGTTTCTTTCAAGTCGATTCTAATATGTCCCAATCTGTACGAATCGAAAAGAAGTTCGTCCATAAGCTTTATATCTTCTTGAGAAACTAAGTATTTTTGGTAGCCAATATTTGAGAAATTGTAGAGAAATTTCGCTTTTTCGGAAACAATTTTGCTCATATAGTTTTGAGAATTAATACCATTGTCGTCGCATTCTAAATCGAATTTCGAGTCAATTGAAACAATATTTACCTCTTTTTCTAATTCAGAATATGCAAGAAAGTTTCCGTAGGTTAAATCCTGAGTTCCACCAATAATCAGTAGGACAATATCTTTTTCTATCAATTCTATACTTAAATCTCTCAGACCATAATAGGTATCTTGCGGATTGTCGGACATTTTCAAATTTCCAAGGTCGGCTATTCGCAAATTCTCATTTATTATGCTTAGAGAATACAGGTATTTTCTAATTATATTCGGAGCAAGATTTGCCCCAATATTTCTTGAATTTCTGTCTTCAGGAATTCCAATCAGGGCTAATTTGCAGTTTTTAAAATATTCATCTGACGATCCTAACTCAACGAAATCAATACAATTCAACAGGATAGAATCTCTAAAATTACTTGAGAAAGAATCTTTTATTTTCGACTCTACTGGTTCGCAATAATGATTAATCAGAGTAAAAATGCTTTCCAATTTATTTTCGCCTTTTTGTTTTTGGAGGAGGTGCATTTTTTATCAAGTCTAAACAATCTTGATAGCTCAAAGTTGCTGCATCTATCTTTTTAGGAACGCGATAGTTTTTCTTTTCGAATGAAACGTATGGACCCCAGCGTCCATTAAGCAATTTTAACTCTAAATCTTCTTCAAAAATCTTAATAACTTTTTTTCGGTCTTTTTCTCTTTTATCTTCAATAAGTTCAATTGCTCGATCTAACTCAATAGTTAGCGGATCGTCAACGTCTTTTACCAATGAATAAAACAAGGATTTATGCCTTATGTATGGTCCAAAACGTCCTAAACCAATAGTTACATCAATTTCTTCGTATTTCCCTACATTTCTTGGAAGCTTAAATAATTCAAGCACCTCTTCGAATGTGATAGTTTCTATTGATTGGTCTTTTCTTAATCCGGCAAATTTTGGCTTATCTTCATCAGTCATTTCGCCAATTTGAGCCAAAGGACCGTATCTGCCAATTTTTACATAAATATTTTTCCCGCTTTTTGGGTCAACTCCTAGAAGACGTTCTCCTTTATTTTTTGTAGCAGTTTCGGTTGTCGATTCAACTTTTTTATGAAAAGGATTATAAAAGTCTTCAATCATTTTATTCCATTTCATTTTACCAGAAGCAATTTCATCGAACTGTTTTTCAACTTTTGCAGTGAAATTATAGTTCATAATATTTTTGAAATGCTCGACCAAAAAATCATTTACTACCATTCCAATATCTGTAGGAAAGAGTTTTGCTTTTTCCATGCCGGTAGTTTCGGTTTTTATATTTTCCGACAAATTTTTATCAGCCATGGTTAAAACACAATAATCTCGTTTCACTCCTTCACGAACATCTTTCAAAACATATCCCCGATTTTGAACAGTAGAAATTATTGGAGCATAGGTTGAAGGTCGTCCTATGCCTTGTTCTTCGAGTTTTTTCACTAAGCTTGCTTCGGTAAAACGCGGCGGGTGATGTGTAAAACGCTGAGTACCATTGATGACAATATTTGTGAGCTTATCGTTAACATTTAGTATTGGCAACATTGTTTTTCCATTTTCCCCATTTTCGGTTTCATCATCTTTCGATTCGAAATATACTTTCAAAAAACCATCGAATTTTAGAACTTCACCCGAAGCAATAAAATCTTCCTTAGTGGTCGAAATATCAATTGTTGCACTAGTTTTTTCGAGTTTTGCATCGCTCATTTGAGAAGCTATGGTACGTTTCCAAATTAATTCGTACAGACGTTTTTCAGTATTAGGCCCGTCCACAGAATGTTTGTTTATATACGAAGGACGAATTGCTTCGTGTGCTTCTTGAGCGCCTTTTATTTTCGATTTATATTTTCTGATTTTTAAATACTGTTCTCCATATTTTTCCTCAATTTCGTTTTTGATGGTTGAAATTGCAAGATCAGACAAATTTACCGAATCAGTACGCATATATGTAATTTTTCCGGCTTCGTACAATTTCTGTGCAACGCTCATTGTTTGCGAAACAGAAAATCCAAGTTTTCGGCTGGCTTCCTGCTGAAGAGTAGATGTTATAAATGGCGGAGCAGGTGATTTTTTCGCAGGTTTTGTAATTACGTCTTTTACAAAATATTGTGCATTGACACATTTTTTCAGAAATTTTATTGTTTCTTCTTTTGTATCGAATTTTTGCGAAAGTTCAGCTTTAAATTCAGTTTCTTTTCCATTGTCGCTAATCGAAAAAATTGCAGTAACTCTGTAAGAAGAAGTGCTTTTGAAGGATGATATTTCCCTTTCGCGATCTACAATCAATCTAACAGCAACCGACTGAACTCGGCCGGCAGAAAGAGCAGGTTTTATTTTTTTCCATAATACCGGCGAAAGTTCAAAACCTACCAACCTGTCTAAAACGCGTCTTGCTTGTTGAGCATTTACTAAATTGTAATCAATACCACGAGGATTTTTTACTGCTCGTTGAATGGCATCTTTTGTAATCTCGTGAAAAACTATTCTTTTGACTTTTTTCTCATCTAGTTTTAATGTCTCAACCAAATGCCAGGCAATTGCTTCTCCTTCACGGTCTTCATCGGAAGCCAACCATACGGTTTTCACAGGCTTAGAAAGTTTTTTAAGTTCTGAAACAACTTTCTTCTTATCGGGCGAGACTTCGTAAACAGGAGAAAATCCGTCCTCAACACTAATTCCAAGATCCTTTTTAACTAAATCTCGAATGTGCCCAAAACAGGACTTTACTAAAAATTGTTTCCCAAGAAACTTTTCTATTGTTTTGGCTTTAGCCGGCGACTCAACAATAACTAAATTATCTTCCATTTATAATAAATCCTTATAAGTTAGCTTTTCTAAAAAGCGTGCAAAGAAAAACAATAAGAAAACTATGAACAAATTTATTTTTGATTTTCATTTTTTACAGTCTTCAACCAGATGTTCTATAGGCTATAATTATTTTGCGATATATAAAGGAAAAACAGTAAATTAGCATATCATAATTTTTATTATTTTTGAAACAAATTGAACTATGTGCTGATGCAGAATTCTAATTATGAGTTCAAATAACTATGGACATGAAATATTGTATGCTTATAATTTTAGTACCAATTTTCTTTGTTTTGAAAATAACTGTTGCTCAAAACTTAATCCCAAATCCCACCACCTGCCGCAAATTTGTAACTTGTAGCATGTAATGTTTAGTAACAAAAAACACCTGCAACTTTCCCAATAGACAAGACAAACTGTAACATTTGAATTTAGAAGTTTCATTCCCAAAAATCGTAAACCACAAGTTGCAAACTTTCTGTAGTTGCAGAATTTCCACAAATTTCACGAATTAACACGAAATAAATCTGTGCAAATTAGAGAAATTCGATGTTCAATATTCAATTTAAAATAGCCAATAATCAATTCAATTTACTCCTTCACAATCTTCCAAGATTTTTCTTTGCCATTTATTTCTAAACGAAGAAAATATGTTCCGGTTTTTTGCCCACTTAGGTTTATTTGTAAAATATTTGAACTTTTTGCTCCGGAAAGAATTTCTCTGCCTAGGCGATCAAAAACCTTGTAAGCAACTTTGCCAAAGTTTTCCTCACCGGAAATTTGTACAACAACTTC
>JABHKC010000237.1 GCA_018692315.1 Bacteroidota bacterium
ATCTCTTTTATCCTCTGAAAAAGGTGTACATACACAACCAATTTGGGCGTGTATGAACACCTTTTTGTTTTTTTATATTTCAAAGTCATCTATCGGGTTTTTAAAATTTTTGAAATTATTTTCTGAAACATGTGTGTAAATATCTGTTGTTTTACTCGTTTTATGTTCTAATATTAATTGCCTTCGTATTATATAAATGTTAAAATTACTTTTGCAAAAATAAAAGAATTCTGAGAGTTGGCAAATTATTTTTGTGCTTTTTCTTTCAATTTCAAATTTTATTTAAATTAAAAACACAAATAGAACAATCACCATAAATCAGCAAGCAGATTCTTCTTATCCACGAATTTCACTAATTTCACTAATTTTTTAATCACTATGTTGAGTTGTGATAAAAATGCCTAATTTTCTGATTTATTAGCACTAATATAGATCCTTGCGGATTCTTCTTATCCACTAATTTCACTAATTTCACTAATTTTTTAATCACTTTATTAGTTGTGATAAAAATGCCTAATTTTCTGATTTATTAGCACTAATATAGATCCTTGCGGATTCTTCTTATCCACTAATTTCAGAATTTCACTAATTTTTTAATCACTATGTTGAGTTGTGATAAAAATGCCTAATTTTCTGATTTATTAGCACTAATATAGATCCTTGCGGATTCTTCTTATCCACGAATTGCTCGAATTTCACTAATTTTTTAATCACTTTATTAGTTGTGATAAAAATGTCTAATTTTCTGACTTATTAGCACTAATATAAATCCTTGCGGATTTTATGAATCAATAAAATTAGCTTCCGTTAATTTGATAGCTCATTATTCTTTGCTTACAGGAAAACCTCTATATCTCATAAGGGCTTCAATTTTTGCATCACGTCCTCTAAATAATCTGTAGGCTTCAGCAGGATCCATAGAATTTCTTGGGGCAAATAAATATTTAAGCATTTTGGCGGCAATTTCTTCATCATAAAAACCTTCCGGAGCCTCTTCAAATGATTCGGCAGCATCTGCTGTCAATACATCTGCCCACATGTAGCCATAGTATGCCGTTGCATAGCCTTCCCCAGAGAATACATGACCAAAATGAGGCGTTCTGTGACGCATGGGTAATTCTTTTGGCATGTTTAACTCTACAAGTGTTTCGCTCTCAAATTTGTCTATATCAATATTTGCAGGCTCTGCAAGGTGAAGTTTCATATCCATAATTGCCGAAGCTAAATATTCAGTTGTAGAGAATCCCTGATTGAAAGTAGCCGCATTCTTGATTTTTGCTACCAATTCTGCAGGAATGGGTTCCTTTGTTTCATGATGTACTAAAAAGTTATTGATAACATTGTCTGTAGATAACCATCGCTCTATTATTTGCGATTGAAATTCTGTATAATCTCGTACACCACTATTTAAGGTTGGGTATTTTACATTAGAAGATAAAAAATGAAGTGCATGACCAAATTCGTGAAAGAAGGTAGTAGCATCGTCCCAAGAAACAAGCAATGCTTCTCCCGGAGCCGGTTTTACAAAGTTTGAATTGTTGGTGGCAAGCACGTTTTTTTTGCCGTCAAAAGTAGTGTGACTTCTTAGGGTATTTGCCCAGGCTCCAGAGCGTTTTCCTTCTCTTGCAAAGGGATCAAGATACCAAAGTCCAATATTTTCGCCGGAGGTTTTATCGCTAACTTCCCAAACTTTTACGTCTTCATGAAATATCGGAACACTGCCTTCGGGAACGGGTTTGAAATTGTAGTTAAACAACTTAGCTGCTACATAGTGCATCGCTTCAGTCAGCTTATCTAATTGAAGATATTGTTTTACTTCATCGGAGTTTAGATCATATTTTTCTTTCCTGACTTTTTCTGCATAAAAACGGTAATCCCAAGGCTCAATTGTAATCTTGTCTCCAATTTTATTTGCTATCGCTTGCATATCTTCAACTTCTTCGGCAACCCGGGCAATGGCAGCCGGCCAAACAGCTTCCATCAATGCTATTGCATTTTCCGGTGTTTTGGCCATTCTGTCTTGCAAACGCCAATCAGCATAGTTTTTATAGCCTAAGATTTCTGCTTTTTGTTTACGTAATTGTAAGATTTTTGCAATTATTTTATTGTTGTCGTACTCATCTCCATTATCTCCTCTAGAATAATAATTGGTCCATACTTGTTTACGTAATTCTCTTTCGGTGGAATAGGTGAGAAATGGATCCATAGACGATCGGGAATTAGTAATCGCATATTTTCCTTCTTGTCCTTTGTCTGTTGCAATTTTTGCTGCCGATTTAATAAATCCATTAGATAGACCTCCTAATTGTTCTTTTGTTAGGTAGGTAACATAATTTTCCTCGTCGTGCAATACATTGTTTGAGAATTTGGTGTAAAGGCTCGATAATTCTTTACTAATGGCTGCATATTTAGCTTTTTTCTCACTGTCTAATTCTGCACCATTCATTGAAAAATTTTTGTAAATCAGATCTACTACTCGTTGTTGGTCTGCCGGCAGCGGATTTTCTTTAGAGGCATCATAAACTGCTTTTATGCGTTGAAACAATTTTTCATTTTGTGTGATTTTAGATTGATGTTCAGAAAATAATGGTGCCAATTCGGTTTGAATATCTCTAAATCCTTGAGAAGACATGTTACCGCTTAAAACACCATAATATTTAAAAGCTCTTTTTAGTGCTGCACCCGAGCGTTCCATTTCTTCAATGGTGTTTTCAAAATTGGGAGCGGCTGTATTATTGGCAATAGCATCAATATCCTTTATTTCCAATTCCATGCCTTGTAGCATTGCGGCTTTTACATCTTCCACTTTCAACTGATCAAAAGCAGGCACTCCGCCATATGGGCCTACCCATTCTTTTAATAATATGTTTTCGACCATAGGTGATTCTTTTTCTGTTTGGTTGCAGCTATCTAATGCAAGCATAGCAATGATTGTAAGTATCAGGTTTTTTGTTATTAGTTGTTTTTTCATTGGGTTAAGTTTAAATTAAATTATAATCACTAAAAATTAGCACAAGCTTAGAAATACTTCAGGTTTTAATACGCTATTATCAACATGTTGAACCAGGCCAAAGTTATCAAAATCATTAATATTTATTAAAATCATCTTTATTAAAAAAAGTGTAAAGATGCGAAAAAAATGAAATTTCTGTAGAAGAATTGTCTGAAATATTGGACAAAAAATATCCGAAATTATGCCTCATTACAAAATTATTAAAAATACATAAATAAACTCGCTGGCTTGGGTTTATTTCATGGCAAACGCATGAAAACAATAATATATATTAAAGATAATAATAATTTTCCATTTTATTAAAAATAAAAAAATAAATAGTTAATTGCATGATTGTAAGCATTTTAAATACAGTTACAAATAAAAGATAGAAATAAGGTAACAAGTTCATCCATATTACCTAACCTGAATAATTCATAAATATTTCTACTACAAGCCCAAACTGCACATCATCTTTGACCGTCCTCAATTTTTATTCCATCAAAATAGCTCGCTATTACTCAAAAATAAAAATCTGTGGTAGTTCAAATCTGACACACA
>JABHKC010000238.1 GCA_018692315.1 Bacteroidota bacterium
AGCTTCTTGTAGAAATTTTTTTTTACATTTGTCATAATTAAATTTTAAATTAATAATATGACAAATTTGATAATTACTGAAAAACTAAGACTACAAATTCCACAAAAACCACCTCACGAATGTGAGGTTTAGTTCAACAGCAAATATTAACGAATTGGACATTTCAAATATTAGTTTTTCAAAAATTATATTTGATGATTGTTATATCAATAAAATATATGGAATAAAAAAAGAAAGTGAAATACCTGAATATATTAGAAATAGTATAATAGAACATTATGAACCAACTCCTATGATTTTAAAAGATAAAAATATAATTATTGGACAATCACATATGGTTTTGTGTTCATTATTAAAAAAAATATACTTTTTAGAATATGATAAACGAACCGGAGAAGAACTTATAATTACTTTTGGCAGCAAGAATGATAAAATTTTGGCAAAAAAAATAATCAATATCTTGGTGAAAAACAAATTGGTTTATAAGTCTAATGATACAATTTCCAGTAAAAGTTTTCATAAAGACCGAGTAATAAAAATTCTTGACAAGTTAGACAAATCTAATGATGACATTTGGAAAGACGTTGCAAACATTAAATGACAATATTGCTAATATCGGCTGGTCGTTATAGGTATAAGATGTTTGGTAATCAGCAAAGCGAACAATCCAAACAATCAAAACATCCAAAACCACAGTTTCTAAAAGCTTTTGTTATAGTTAATTAATGAAAAATAAAAATATCCAAATTAGCAAACAAAACAAAAAAGATAATGAATTTAAGCATAAAGCACACCTACATCAGTCAAAATGCAGAACGAATATTTAGTTTAATATAATTGGAAAACATAGTATTAGTTATTTCATAAATAAAAAATATGCCCGAACAACAAAATATAGAATGGAAAATATCATGGCGAGATGAATTTCTGAAATGGATTTGTGGATTTGCAAATGCAAAAGGCGGACAATTATTTATCGGAAAAGATGATAACGGAAATATTGTTGGGATAGATAATTACAAACGACTTTTAGATGATTTGCCGAATAAAATTCAAAATCATCTTGGCATTTTATGTGAAGTAAATTTGCACGATGAAGGAAGCAAATATTATATTGAAATAGTTGTAAATCCTTATGATACACCTATTTCTTATCAAGGAAAATATCATTACAGATCCGGAAGCACAAAGCAAGAATTGAAGGGAAACGAACTTAATGAGTTCTTACTAAAAAAATCGGGAAAAACTTGGGGAGATATAATTGAACAAAAAGCTACTTTTGCAGATATTGATGAAAATTCCGTTGAAGTTTTCAAAAAAGAAGCAGTAAGAACAAAAAGATTACCGGCGATTGAACGCGAAAAAGACATAAAACAGATATTCAGAAACTTAAGGCTTGTTGAAGATGACAAATTAAAACGCGCAGCTGTTTTACTTTTTGGTAAAGAACCTTGCAATTTTTACATAAACGCTTATGCAAAAATTGGTAAATTCGGAAATTCAGACCATGATTTACAATCACAAGAAATCATTGAAGGAAGTGCTTTTTTGTTAGCTGATAAAATAATTGAGATACTTGACAAAAAATATTTTATAAAAGCAATTTCATATGACAAATTGCATCGTGTTGAAACACCTCCATATCCTTATGAAGCAATCAGAGAAGCCTTAATAAATGCAATAATTCATAGAAACTACTTTGGTCCACCAATTCAGATAAGTCTTTATGACAACAAAATAATGATTTGGAATGTTGGTGAGCTACCAAGACAATTATCTATAACTGACTTAAAAACAAAGCATTCATCTTATCCAAAAAATCAAATATTAGCAGATGTATTTTTTAAAGGTGGATTAATTGAAGCATGGGGACGTGGAACTTTAAAGATTATTAATGAGTGTATAAAATTCGGTTTGCCAGAACCGGATATCGAAATATTGTCGGGTGGAATTTGTGTAACTATGTACAAAAACAAACTTGATGAAAAGTTTCTGTCCAAATTACTTTTGAACGAAAGACAGAAAAAAGCAATTAAATATTTAAAAGTAAATGAAAGAATTACAAATAGAGAATATCAAGAATTATCTGATTGTTCAAATAGAACTGCAAGCAGAGATTTAAGCGATATGATAAAGAAAAAGATTATTGAAAGTTCAGATAAAAAAGGCGCAGGAACGTTTTATCAATTAATCAGGACAATCAAGCCATAATAACGCCATAATCAAGCCTTGTGAAAAATTACAAATATGAAAATCGTGAAACAATAATAATGTTTTGACAATTATTTAACTGATAAACAATGAAGTAGAATCGCCAAGGTTGTACTTGTTGTATTTTTGGTTTTTAGTTTTTGTATGGCTTGGTCGCTTTGTTTCTGCCTCCCAAAAATCAAAACGTCACAAAGCATATTTCTGTCAAAACAAATTCAAAATTCAAAAATTATTCTTATTAAAATCAACATTTTCACCGGAAAAATTATTCCAACAGTTATATTTTCTATTTGAATTTTCTTTATCGAAGCGTTGCACCCAAATTATGTTTTTCAAAATTCCTACTTGAGGTGCAGCAATTCCGACCCCAAGCGATGCACTGTCTTTCACTGTAGTATGGAGCCTTTTCACAAAAGTTTGCAAAACTTCATCATCAGGATTAACAACAACATTTTCGCTTTTCTTTTTTAAAATTACAGAATCTGCTTTTATATTGGTTTTTAAAACTCGCATTGGAATTGAAACATCCGATTGCATTATCAAATTAATCTGTTCTTTAGAAAATGTACATTCGTTAGAAATTCTGTCATGTGAATTCTTAAAACTCCCACATCCCACAAGGAATATGGATAGTATAAACATTGGAAAGATTCTTTTCATATTTTCTTTTTTCTTTTCACAAAAATAGGATTATTATATGAAAATTGTTTTGACAAACTACATTATATTTGATCAGTAGATCAGACAATTTTAAAGAATGTTAAATTTATCACAGCTCTTTTAATACGTTTACATAAAATTGCCATAAAAGATATTATATTTGTTGAGATAAGATTATAGAAATTATGAATTGACAGCAATAATAGAACAACAATTTTAGTCAGCAAACAAAATACAATACTTACTAAATAACAAATAGTTATGAAATATGAAACTAAACTATCATTGCAGATTTTCATAATAGGTACAATTATTCTTTCAATTGGATTTTATACATCTTATAACTATAACTATAAGACTCAATTAGATTATGAGTTGGGACATACTGTAAAAATGATAAATAGAGTGTCTTCACATTTTGAACAATTGCTTTTAGAAAAAACGAAAACCAACCAAACGCTGTCAATTGCCCCAATTATAAAGAATGCTCTAATTTCAAGCAACAATGACCTTAGTTGCCTATCTGAAAAAGAGAGAATCCAAAAAATTGATTTTCAAAGTAAAAAATGGAAATCTGTAAATGATGAAAACGATCCGTTTATTCATGAATATACTGACAATAAGATTTCTCAATTTCTTAAAGAACAACAAAGTAATATTCATGGCGATTATGGCGAAATATTTCTCACCAATAAATACGGCTCTCTTGTTGCTTCTACAGCAAAACTTTCAACCTATTCACATGCGCATAAATACTGGTGGAAAGGGGCTTATAATAATGGATTAGGAACTATATTTTTTGACGATCGAGGTTATGATGAAAGTGTTGGTGGATATGTTTTAGGAATAGTTATTCCTATCAAGGAAGGCAATGATATAATTGGGATATTAAAAGTAAACCTTAATATTTTAGGTGCAATAAGTGATTTGTTATTGAATTCGCAAGATAAGGATGTTGGAAAGTTCAAGCTTATTAGGAGTGGTGGTGAAGTTATTTTTGAAGAAGGACTTGCACCACTAAGTTCACGAATACCCAAATTGTTATATGATGAAATACAACAGAAAAATAAGCAAACGATACTGCTGAAAGATTCTGTTAAAAATTGGATGATAGGAATGTCGGAAATAGGACTAACTTCAAAGAATAATAAAGACTTTCTTTTTGGTGGCTCCTTCGAATCTATCGACCACAAAAAGGGAAATTCAGGAGAGTCTTGGTATATAATTAATTACCGAGATATGGACAACATTTTAGAGCCCATAAAAGACTCTACTTTCACAATATTAATTATCGGATTTATACTGATATTTGTTTTAGCTTTGGCTGCTTATATATTCGGGAAACACACAGCTAAACCTATAAAACAATTAATTGAACATAGTGAGAAAGTTGCTAAAACTGATTTTACTACCCAAATTAAAGTCTCCAGAAATGATGAAATCGGACTTTTGGGTGAGGCTTTCAATGAAATGACTAAAGGACTATATGAAACTACCACATCAATTGAAAATCTAAAATCGGAGGTTGAGCAACGAATTCTTGCAGAAGAAGCTTTAAAAGTACAATATGGACTTTTAGAGAGAATTATGAATAAGAGTCCATTCGGGATATACCTTATTAATCTAAATCATGAATTGGAATACATTAATCCTGTTATCAAAAAAGATTTTGGACCAGTCAATGGGCAAAAGTGTTATGAATATTTTCATGACAGAACAGAAAAATGCCCGCAAGAGTGGTGCTTGATCAAAGAGATTTCTGAAAGTAAATTTGTCCAAAGAGAACATTTTTTAGATAAAACTAATAAAACCTATATGCTTTTTAGCACTCTCATAAAAAATCCCAAAGGCAAAGTCTTAAAATATGAAATACTTCAAGACATTACAGAACAAAAAGAAGCGGAGCAGAAAATATTTAAACAAAATAAGGAATTACAAGAATTAAACGCCACAAAAGATAAATTCTTTTCAATTATTGCTCACGACCTTAGAAGTCCATTTAACACATTGTTAGGCTTTTCTAATTTACTTCATAAAGAATTTGATATATATGAAAAAGAAGAACAAAAGAAATATATAGACATTATTCATGGAGGGATTAACAACACCTTTAAATTACTTGAGAATCTGCTTATTTGGTCTTTATCACAAAAAGGGACTATCAATTTCAATCCTGAAAAAATGAACCTGTATTTAGTAGCCAATCATGAGATTGAATTGCTATCTCAAACGGCTAAAGATAAGTTGATAAGAAAAACAAATAATATATCTGAAGATATATATATTGAAGCAGATAAAAATATGCTTTCAACAATTATACGAAACATAATATCAAATGCTATAAAATTCAGCTTTGAGGGAGGTGAGATTATACTTAGTTCACGCCAAATTTCAACAAAAACAAATCAAGAATATATAGAAATTACAATTCAAGACTATGGCCTTGGAATTTCAAAAGAAATACAATCTAAATTATTTAATATTACTGAGAATACAACAAGAAAAGGAACGAAAAAAGAAAAAGGAACTGGTTTAGGCTTGATACTTTGTAAAGAATTTATAGATAAGCATAATGGAAATATTTGGGTTGAAAGTGAGCCAAATAAAGGCAGTAAATTCATTTTTACTGTACCCAAAAAAACCTAATCATAGATTAAAATTCACAACACTAACAAATCTAATAAGGATTACCAATCAATATAATATCAAAGTAATGTGAATAATTACTAACATCAATTACTTCACGAAAAAAAATGCACTTAAAATCTTTTAAAATATCAGATATTAGAAGAAAAAGCAAACTGAAATAGGACTGCTGATTTGTTTTTATATAGTGTTTCTAAGAAAACAGGCAATTTTTATAAAATAATTTATTTTTGATGATATTTCTATTTTCTTTCATGCAGTAAATGCTTTTGTATTAGACAAATGAAAAAAATAGAAATATCGCAAAAAGAGATGTTTTTAA
>JABHKC010000239.1 GCA_018692315.1 Bacteroidota bacterium
CATATCTGAAAGTTGGACCAAACTCAATTGGAGAAAACTCAATTGAAAACTCAATTTCTATTTACCCAAATCCTGTGAAAGAGAAGCTATTCATAAATTCAGAAATTGCTGAAATAGAAAAAATTGACATTTACAATTCAATTGGAAAACTAATTTATACCGAAACAAATAAAGCAAAAAACATAGAATTAGATGTTTCGAAATATCCTATGGGGGTTTATTTTATTCGAATAGATTTACAAAATGGAAATATTATTTTCAAACCGGTTTTCTTTTTAATGAATCAAAACATTTAATATATTTATAAAATAATTATGAAAGTCAAAATAGCAACATTCTTTTTAGTAATTACTTTCATAGCCAATACCTTTGCACAAGGTGGTGAAGGGAACAACTGGATTTTTGGAAACGGTGCGGGAGTATCATGGAATAATGCAACAAATACTCCGGTTGCCTTTGGAGGAAGTCCAATGAATACGCTTGAAGGAGTTGCTACAATAAGCAATGCGAATGGTAATCTTTTGTTTTTTAGCGATGGAACATGGGTTTGGGATGCAAATATGAACCAAATGCTTAATGGCTATGGATTATCAGGTGATCCCTCTTCCTCACAATCTGCTGTAATTATACCAAAACCATTAGACATAAATACCTATTATATTTTTACAGTAGATGCTGATGGTGGATCAGGTGGTTTGGCATATTCAAGAGTTGATATGACCGCAAATGGCGGAATGGGTGATATTGATCCGCTCGAAAAAAATATTGCTTTATTCAGTCCTTCAACAGAAAAAATAACCGCAGTAAATCATGCAAATGGTATTGATATTTGGCTTATTGCCCATGAGCGATGGAATAATACATTTCGTTCCTATCTTGTAACAAGTAACCCCATTGATGTAAATGTATATACAAGTAGTAATACAGGCGTATCCCATACAGCTACAAGAGGTTACATGAAAGCTTCTCCTAATGGGAACAAAATCGTTGTCGGTATTCAGGAATCTGATTTATTCGAATTATTAGATTTTAATAATTCAACTGGTGTTATATCAAACCCTATTACTATTTCAGGTATATATTGGGCTTATGGTTGTGAATTTTCGCCAGATGAACATTATTTATACGGGACTTGCAATTTTGGTTATGAAATTCACCGATGGGATTTATTCGAACTACCAAATGTTACTAACTTTTTAAACTCTCATCAATATTTAGGCAACTTAGGAGCTCAAGTAAATGTAGTTGGCCATGCAATGCAACTTGCACCTGACCAAAAAATTTATATTCCCTTGTTCAATGATCCATGGTTAGCTTGCATTGAAAATCCAAATGATCCTTCACCTGTTATTAATCTTCAAGCAGTATTTTTGGATGATCCAACAACTCCAAATATTGAATGTTCACAACTTGGATTGCCAACATTTAATACAAGTTTTTTCGCAGTTTCCGAATTTATTATCGAAACAAGTTGTTATACTGACACCACATATTTCCATTTAGGAGCAACTTATGTGGATTCTGTTCATTGGAATTTCAATTACCCTTCATTAGCTCCAATTTGGAAAAATCATATTGATCTTAATCCTTGGTATATTTTCAATCCGGGTACATACACTATTCAGTGTATTTCTTTTTATGGAAGTGCCTCCGATACAGTTTATGAGAATATCAATATTGAATACATGCCTTGGGCAAACCTTGGCCCAAATCCAACTATCCTTTGTACAAATGAAATTATCGAATACGATTTATCATACAATGAAGGCTGCACTTTCCTCTGGACAGCCGATCTCGGAACATACACTTACACAGATACTTTGCCCACTTTTTTAATTGATAAACCAGGAAATTATTCAGTTGAAATTACCAATCCTTGCGGAACAATTGTAGAAAGCATTGTAATTGAATACAACGAAATAGAACCAAATCTCGGGGTGAATGTCTCGGGACTTTGTGCAACGAGCCCTATAACCTTAGATGCAACAGTTACAAGCATTTACGGAACTCCAGAATACGAATGGAATACAGGCGAATTTACAGAAACGATAATTGCACTTTATTCCGATACTTTTGCCGTAACAGTTACAGTTGCAAATTGTGAAGAATCAACAAGTGTAGAAGTTGAATACGATATGCCGCTAAATGTTTTCCTTGGACAAGATATTGAATTATGCCTTGG
>JABHKC010000240.1 GCA_018692315.1 Bacteroidota bacterium
AAATCCGGTTCATACATACCAAACCGGTGGTTTATATACCGTTTCACTAATTGTCTCCAATTTTTTCGGTTCAGATACGGTTGAATTTATTGAATATATTGAGGTAGCAAATGCTCAATCTCCCGGCTGGTCGTACAATATCACAGGATATAGCCATACTATTCTTATTCCGAATACAACCCAAATCAAAATCAATGGTGTTCAAATCGATACAGGCGATTATTTTGGCGTATTTTATGATTCGCTCGGGACTCTGGCATGCGGCGGATATCAAATTTGGGACGGCACAACCACCTCTGTTACAGCCTGGGGCGAAGACCTTGGCAACGATGGTTTTGCAGGCTCGGAAGAATTTAAATGGAAAATTTGGGATGCTTCAACAAATATCGAATATAACGCAATGGCTACATATATTCCTTTCCCACAAATGCCATACCTTGGATTTTTTGTTTCGCTTGGCACCAGCGGTTTAACATCATTAGTCAACTATGATATTCAACAAATTGATTTGCCATTGGGCTGGAGTATTTTTTCAACATATATAAGCCCTTTTGATGCTGACATTCAAGCTATTTTTGCTTCAATTATTTCAGATATACTAATTATAAAAAGTGGCTCTGGTTCTGTCTTCTGGCCAGCTTTTTCTATAAACCAAATTGGAAATATTGCAACCGGCGAAGGATATCAGGTTAAAACAAATTTTGCAAGCACTTTCATGATTAGTGGTAATATTCTAAATCCAATTTACACGCCAATTTCCATAAATTCCGGCTGGAGTCTGATAGGCTATATTCGCACAAGCCCCGCTACTATCGACACAATGTTAAGCTCAATTGTAAACGAAATTGTATTGGTGAAAAATGGCTATGGATTTGTTTATTGGCCCGCATACGGAATAAATAATATTGGAAATATGATTCCTGGCGAAGGCTATCAGGTAAAGATGACAAATGCTGTTTCTTTGACTTATCCACCGAATTAGATTTTTTCTAATAACCTGCACCAGCAGGGTATTTCAAACAGACCTGACAGGTTTCGAAAACCTGTCAGGTCTTTTCATATCATCCAAATATTATAACAAATACAATTCGAAAAAATAGAAATAAATTGCGTATTGTATTTTTATGGCTATATCTTATTTTGAGGTGCTGGATTTTATTCTTCATGTAAAGTATAAAAGCTCATTACGTAAAACCCATATATATGCAAAACCAGCGACATAAAGATTTCAATTATTGAGGTTTCAGTGTTAATAGCAACAAGCATTTTTGCCTAAGTCTTCAAAAATGGATTTTGGTGTTTAAAGCAAGGGTGCGACTGATTTTCTATTTTCAATTATGCACTATTTTTTTGAAAAAAAATCACAAATATTACTATTGACCTGAAAGGTCATAATGTGAAAGCATAGGCAGAAAGCCTATGTAAAATGTTTGTAGAGCATAAAGGGCTGAAAGTCCGAAATGTGAAATTGTTTGTATATATTTTTTTGGAATATACATTTCGGACTTTAAGCCCTTTTTCCCTTGCAAATTTCAGACATAGGCTTGCACTGCGTTTCAGCCTATGCTTTCACGTTTAATCCTTTCAGGATAAGAGATTTTGTAACTGTTCTACAAACATTGGTTTTTCATAAAGATTGAATATACTAAAAAGGAAATTCTTTTTCAAGCAACTCAAAATAAGATTTAGGATTTATATTTCAAGTGGTTTTCTTAGATAAAAAACATTTATTTTATCCAAATAAAAAGAAACATACCTAATGTAGCTATAATGTTTTGCATATGTTTTGCTACATCATGAAGTTAGAAAATGAAATAGCAATATCAACATTCTATCTACGACCAAAAAGTCCTCTTCGCTTTTTTGATATTTTTTTTTCTTCTTCTTCAACACTTGCTTCCGGATTTAGCAGTTGCCATATTTTGCTCCAACCTAAAAAACCACCTATATTCCTGTCGTCAATAAATAAATCGGCATTTATTTTTCTACTTATTGTATTATCGAAAACTTCCTCCGGGTAATTTTTATTTATTGCATAAAATTTTACACCATTTTCTTCACAGAATTTTACAGCTGCTTCAAGCTCATTTCCGGCTCGGTAGGTCCACAAAATTAGCAAATGTCCCATTTTTTGTAATTCCTTGATTGTTTGAAAAGCAAATAAAATTTCCTCACCGATCTCAGGATACTTATGCTCCACAATCGTTCCATCAAAATCAACTGCAATTTTCATAAAATATATATTTTTCAATTAACAATATTGGCAAACAAAGATAAAATTATATTTACAATAGAAATTACGAATTGCTCATTTCTCATTTCGTATTACCAGATAATTCTCTCTCATCAAATTCACAGTTAAGCAGGAATGAACCGGCAATAGCCCAATTATATCACCTACTGAAATTTGACCTAAAAATTCTCTGGAACATTCAACAATTCCATGTTCTTGAGAAACAGAAACTAAATAACAATTTTTAATAATTGTCCAGCCATTTGCTTGAAATTTAACTACATATCCGAAAAGATTTCTGTCATTTTCTAATAAATGTTCTTTAGAAAAATGAACAGCACCACCATAAATTACAATTTGGTTTCTCGTTTTGTGGATAGCTACAATCGGACATACCACAGCTACAGCTATTTGGCTTAAATTACATGAGCCAAGTTTAAATTGCATTAAATCGTAAAACACAAAATTACCAGGACGAATTTCATCAATTCCCTCAAAATCTTCGCTTATACTACAAGCAGGCGTGTCTCCAATCGAAATTTTGATTTCGTCATTTGTATTTGAAAATCGTTTTTTAATATCAGACAAAATTTTATTTCCTGACAAATGATTTGCGATAATTTCTTGTCTGCTTGTAGCAATATAATTCTGCCCGGCATGAGCTAAGAATCCTTTAAAATTTAATAATCGTGAGTCTTTCAATTTCTCAATAATTTGTTCAGCTAAAGAAATATTCTCAGGAATTATTCCAGTTCTTCTGCCACCAATATCGATTTTAATGAAAATACCAAGCTTATTTTTAATGTTTTGCAGAATGAAATCTAATGTCTCAATTGATTCTATTAAAACATTTAGCTTAATTTTTGATGCAAGTTGATTAATCTCCACAATTTCTAAAATATTGCATGGAAAAGCAATAGTTATATCTTCCCAGCCTGCTTTTGCAAAAAACGATGCCATTTCCACCGAAGAAACTGTTATGGCTTCAATGCCGAATTTTCTATACCATTCACCAACTTCAAGCATCTGATGCGTTTTAAAGTGCGGACGAAAAACGACTCCGTTTTTCTTAGCTTTCTGGCACATCATCCGGATGTTTTCTAAGGATTTGCTCTTATCAATAATTAAAGTTGGTTTATTAATTTTCATAAAAAAAGGAATTCTATTATTCGAAATATTTTGTAAAATAGTTGAGCAAAAATTGAGGAGCTCTCATTACTATTCGGGTTTCCTTATTGATAAAGGCTAAGCTTGTTTCGCCAGTATTCAGCAAAATTCCTTTTTCGTTAAAAATTTCGTAATCGAACATCAATTTTACTTTTGGCATTTTACGCAAGTATGTTTTAATCGTAATTTTCTCATCGTAGAATGCTGGCTTTAGGTAATTCACTTTTAGCGAGAAAACCGGAAGCATTACTCCACTTTTTTCTAATTCGCTATATGGGAAACCTATTTTTCTGAATAATTCAGTTCTGCCAAGTTCATAAAAACATGCATAGTTTGCATGATGAACATATCCCATTTGGTCAGTTTCATTATATCGTACTCTTATATTTACTTCGGATACATACATAATTTTAGTTTTTATCGTCAAAAAAAACGCTGCAAATTTAGATTTTAATGCTCTAATTTTTAATGGCTATAGTAAATATTTTATTATTAAAAATGAAATACAATGTATGGTCTTGTAATTTAGACGTTTACAATAGTTGAAAAAAATCGTAAAAATATTCATATTCATTTTGATATATAAATAATTGCTATTATTTTTGCAAAACTTTTTTGAGAGATAGACCGAGTAGCTCAGCAGGTAGAGCATCTGCCTTTTAAGCAGAGGGTCCCGGGTTCGAGCCCCGGCTCGGTCACAAAGCCTCACTTTTTGTGGGGCTTTGTTATTTACCACTGTTTGGCAGAATTTCTATTTTCTTAATAAAATTATCAATAAGATTAAAATATTCATGCCAATTAACCGAAATAATAGTATTATGATTTCCTTCAGGAAAAATAGTCAAGTGTTTTGGTTCATTAGCTGCTACGAATAGCTTTTTTGCATGTGTTTTGTCAACCAAACCATCGTATTCGGAATGAAGAAACAGGCTTGAACCACGAAATTCCGATATTTTAGATTCATTGTCGAAATGTTTCAATACTTCATTTTCGAATGAATCTTCATCTAAATTTAATTCAACAGGTGTTACTCTCATAAGCATACGTTCCAGAATATTTGCAATTCCGCTTTCAATTATCAATCCCGAAATTTCGGGAAAGCACGATGCTGCATGAATTGCATAAATTGAGCCAACTGAACGTCCAAATAGTATAATGTTTTCTAATGGTAAATTTATTTGGCGAATCATTAATTCTGTATCATTCAAGATTGTAACTAATTCGGGATTTCCATTAGACATTCCGTATCCACGATATTCGAAAAGAAAAATATTGTATCCTAATTCGTGAAACTTTGGGACAAATCCCGAAAAATAATCTGAAATTATTTCTCCATTGCCATGAAAATGTATGATTGTTTTGGCACTTTTGTCTTTTATAAAGTATTTGCAGCCAAGATTCGCATTGCCACAATCAATCCAATATGGGTTTTCAAAATAATCTTTTCTTGGAAAAAAATATCTTTCAGAAATAATTTTGTTGTTTAAAATACTTTTCATAATTGTCTATTTTGAGATACTAAAATAAAAAACTTTCAAATAAAAATTGCCACGAATTCACCGATTTTCAATTTTTAAACTGTGTAAATATCTTTGCTTCATATGCATTTATATCGAATGTCAGAAATTCATTCTGAGGTTTTAAAACTTCTTTTTCATTTAACGGATTGAAAAAAGCATTTTCTATTTCAACGGGAATTTTAACAGTTTTAGATTCTGTGGATTTATTAAAAACTACAATAATTTGATTTGACTCAAACTTCCGTGAATAAGCTACAACATTATTTATATCATCAATCACAGGAAAAGAAATATCTCCATAGATTAAGCCTGGATTTTCTTTACGTATTTTAATCAGGTTTTTATAAAAATTCAATAAATCAAGATTTTGTTCAACTTTGTCCTGGGCACGGTTTTTCCCGAAAGGGTGATGAGTTTCGTCTTCATAATCAATATCTTGCCAAACCATTGGTTTTCTGCAATCCGGATCGTCTGCTCCCCACATACCAATTTCATCGCCATACCAAATGTGCGGAGCTCCAATAAATGTGAACTGATGAATCAATAACATTTTCTGTATTTTCATTGTTTTTTCGTCAGGTTTGTCAATTTTGTATTCAGGATTGTCGTATGGTTTGACCTTAAATTTATAAACTCCATTGTTGTATATTGATGTGGAAATGCGTGGTGCATCGTGGCTTGCCAACAAATTCATCATAGTTTGTGATCTGTTTTTATCAATATCTCGCAATTTATCTTTCAAAGCCTCAACGAATTCGCTTGGTTTCATTGGGGTAGGGGCATCGGCAAAAAAATGACGTGCAGGTCGGAACCAACGATAATTCATAATAGCATCAAACATATCTCCTTTCAGAAAATTGTGAGGAAAAAGCAATTCATCGGGCCACGATTTCCACCAAATTTCGCCAAGTAAAAAAGCTTCAGGATTAATTTTTTTTACTTCTTTTCGAAATTCTTGCCAAAATCCCATCGGGACTTCTGCAGCTACATCTAGCCTGTAACCATCTACTCCATCGTTGAACTTGCCATCAGAATTTGGGTCTAACCAACGTTTAGCCACAGAAAAAATATGTTGTTTTGCTTGTTTGCTATACAGATTTCCTTTGTAAGGAATTTCAGTGGGATCGCTAAGAATAATTTTTTTCATTTCGGGCATATACTTTACATTAGACCAGCCACTATACGAAAACTCATTTTCTTTTGTATTAGGATCGTCAAAACTTTCAATCTCAAACCAATTTGCCACTTGAGAGTTTTTTCCATTTTTTCGGACATCTTTGAAAGCCCAAAACTCGCTTCCAGTATGATTCCATGAATAGTCTAACAGGACTTTTATTCCTCTTTTATGACATTGGTCGATCACTTTTAGGAACATTTTGTCGGCTTCAGTCCATTGCCAGGTTTTAGGATCGATTGGGTTTTCTTCTGAAATAATTTTTAAATCAATTTCAGGTGATGGCCCAAAATTGCGGTCGATATGTCTCCATGATCTTGGATCGTATTTATGCAAGGAAGGAGAATCGTTTAATGGATTAAAATAAATTGCATTAATACCGATTGATTTTAAATAGTCGAGCTTATCTAAAACACCTTGCAAATCTCCACCATACCTACGTAATTGCAAATTATTCCATTTATCCGGTAAGGTAGATTCGGAGAAATATTTATCTGCTTTATACCAATCGCTACCCCATGCTGTTGTTTTCCATGATTTTGGAATTTCGTCAGGATATGTACCTCGTATATCCATAATGGTAGGATCGTTCAAGCTATCGCCATTTCTGAAACGTTCAACAAAAATTTGATACCATATTGCTTCTTTAGCCCATTGCGGAACATATGCAATATCAGTCTTAGAAATCGCATTATTCTCAAGTGTCTCATTTTGCTGAGAATTGCAAGAATAGAGGCTAAATGTTATAGTAAGAACAAAAAATATGAATGCTATTTTATTCATAATGTGTTTGGTTTTATTTATTAAGATGAATTTGTTTGAAATTAAAATCTGAAACAGAAATTAGATATTTTTTGATGGCTACTCAACAGGAATAAGTAATCGAAAACCATAATCGCTATATGAATCATTTGGAAAATTCCATGCTCTGTTTGATGTTCGGCAATAATTTGTACTGACATTCCACGAACCTCCTCTAAGAACTTTATATTTCCCGCTTTCCATTCCCTGCGGATTGTAAATCTTTTTCATAGCATAATATTCTTTTGAATACCAGTCCATGCACCATTCGGCAATGTTTCCGCTCATATCAAAAAGTCCTAACTCATTAGGTTTAAAACTGCCTACCGGTGCCGATAAATTGTATTTGTCGTTCTGATTTCTGTTTTTCCAGTTTTCGCTGCAACTATCGTCGCAAAAATTAGCATACTGAAAAAGTAGTTTTTCGTTGGAAGTTCCGGAATAAACATAATTTTTTGTTTTTTTTCCGCCTTGTGCGGCATATTCCCATTCTGCTTCGGTTGGTAGTCTGCCACCTTTCCATTTGCAATATTCTACGGCTCCATGCCACGTAACCTCAATTACCGGTAAGTAGTCGTTTCCGCCTTTAGGTGTAAAAAATTCTCCCTGTTTTTCGATATTACAATCTTTATCAGAAATATCGAGCCACAGTTTGCCATCTACTTCTTGATTACCTTTGTCGTTTAAAAATTCACAAAATTCTATATTAGTTACTTCGTATTTGCCAATATAAAAATTGCCAACAGTTACTGGATGTACAGGCTTTTCGTCTTCGTCGCCGTTGTAGCTGCCAATTTTAAATGTACCGCCGGCAACAAAAACCATATTGTAATGGCAAGATTTTTTACTGCTATTTTCAGTATCAGAATAGAAATCTTCATCGAAGCCATTTTCTTCTTCAACAAAAAAGAAGTCTTTGGTGTTCGACATTGACTCCCAAGAGATTTGTGTATTTGTACTTTCTTTAGTTACTTTATTTCTAACAACATCGAAGAAAATTTCTATAGGAATATCGGGCATTTCAATTGCACTTATCAGACTTTTTGTATATAAACTGTTTCTACCACCGGTTTCTACTACAGCTTTTTCGGGTTGGGCAGCAAAGGCAATTATAGAACCTAAAGGAGCTGATGTATATGAAAAAGCTCTATAGTCTAAATTTAATTTCTTGATTGGGATATTTCTGCATGCATCAAGAATTATAATATTCATACTATTTTCGGTAGTTTTCATTTTCGATAGTAGATACTCGAGATTGATACATGATGGTTCTACATGTTTTGATGATATTATTTGTGTTTCTAATGGTACCAGAAAATTTGTATCATTCATATGAATTCCATATCCACTAAAATAGAACAATGCAATATCGTCTTCATTTATTTTTTGTGAAAAGTCTTCAATTGCGAGCTTCATATTTTCGAGATTCAGATTTTTCTGATAGCTTACACAAAAACCAACTTCACGTAAAGCAGTTGCAAAATCGTAAGCATCATTGATTGCAGTAGGAAGTATGGAATTTTCATAATTACTATTTCCTATGACGAGGGCAATCCTTTTTTGAGATTTTCCAACAATAACAAATGACAGTAACAAGCTAAAAATCAATACTCTCTTTATCAAAACTTACAAAATTTATTGAAATTACGAAAGTATATATTTGTTGGGAAACAAAAAAGATTTTTTTATAAAATACTGAAAAAGTATCCTCTTTTATAGTTATGTAAATTTTAAAAGAAAATAGTTTAACTATGAATTATAGTTAATGAATCATAGTTTCTTCTCAAAAGTGAAATTTAGTAGGTGGTTTGTCTTCCTAAGCAAACAATGAATGATTTGCTATAAGTTACAAACTTGTAACAAATTCTCTCTTCCTGTCAGGCAGCTACAAGCTGGTCCAGCAAGAAGTCCCAGTTCGATTCCTCGAAGGTAATTTCAACAGTGTTGATGTCGTATAAATTCTGGTTGAAACTTGTTAAGATCATCCAAAAAACAAACCGGCAATACATTATAACTTTTTAGTGATTATAAGTATTATTTATCTAAACCACTATGGACTGGAAGTCCATAGTGGTTTAGTCAGTTCCTATAGGAACAAGTAGCGGAGTATCAATCCCACTTTTATAAATAACAATATATTATTCTGTTTTTTCATACAGACAAATCAAAGTTAGTTTACAATTGTTACTGTGCTGGTAATAGTGAAACTGGCATATTTCGATCCGGCAGTATATGTTCCATCCATATATAACCCATCTGTAGCTGTCCCTGATGAACTGCCTCCCAGATAGACATCATATGTTGATCCGCTAATAAAATCGGATGAAGAAAAAATAAATGCCTCGTATTCCTTTGTAGGTTCATAAGTAAGAATATCTACCCCATCACTGTCCTGGATATGTATTAGTGTGCCAGCTTGCTGTGATGAACTGAAATCTATAACTAAAGAATATTGGTCTGATGATGTGTTGGGATATGCCGTATGTCGGGATGATGCACTTAATCCTACCATAAAACCACCATCTAAAGTATATGAGTCACAATCAACTATTGTCCCCCCCCGAACTCCTGAACTACTCACAAATACAGTACCACCTGAAATTTCCATTGACCCGTTCGAATCAAAACAATCCGCTTCTGCATCAATCACAATATATCCGCCATTTATATAAATGTAGTTGTTGCCATTCGCTGCTGAATTAATGCCATCATCACTTGATACAATGTGAATTTCCCCACCATTAATTGTGATATCTCCCTCGGCGCTTTCAATACCCTCATATGAATTTGTAATGTTAATATCCCCATCATTAATGACCAGGTCATAGTCGGCATGAATGGCATCATCATCAGAAGAGATGACAAACGAACCATCATTGATTGTTATAAATCCATTAGAGTGAATTGCATCATCAACAGAGCTAATTGTAAAGTTTCCATCATCAATAAATACACCGATTGTCCCATTGATACCTTTTCCACCTGATGATAGAACGATTTCTCCAAGCACAATTTCCACATCTTTTTCAGCCTCAATTGCTTCCCCTCCGGCAGTAATGTTTATTTCGCCCTTTTCAATTGTAATATATCCCTTTGAAGTGTCATCCTCATTATCTGATTTTATCCCAACGCCAGCAGCTTCAACAGTGATACTTCCATCTTTAACAATAAGATAATCTTTACCCCTGATACCGTCATCAACTGAATTAATATTGATAGTTCCGCTTGTAATTATCAATCCGTCTTTACTTGTAATACCATCATTATAATTTCCTTCAACAGTTAAGGTGCCATTTCCATAGATAGTAAGGTCAGACTTGCTATAAATAGCGGCATTAGGTTCATCGTCTTCCGGATTTTCAAAAATATATGATGTTCCGTCTGTTACATAATTTTCAGAATTATCTGCGAGAACAATCATTGCTTTTTCTGCACTCAAAACATATATAGGAGCATTTGTCGAGCAGTTGAGGCCGGCCCCATTTAAGATGAGTCTTACAATTTCTTCATCTTCTGTATTCACAATAATCTGGCCGTCATCAAGGGTGCCGGTTAAACTGTATGTTCCCGCTGATGTTATGGTTACGGTGCTTTCTTCAGCAGTGGCACCAGTTCCATTCACAGTTATTGTACTTCCATTTAATATTATTTGAATTTCTTCAGAGCTATCCCAAATATAATCTTCTGCATCATCGTGATTATCGCTATCATCAACAATAACAATTTCCTCAGCATCCTCTGTATCATCTAACAAATCCTCAGATTTCTCGCATGCTGTGAATCCAATTATAGTTAAAATAAATATCGCAGCAAATAAAATCTTTTTATACATTTTTAATAATTTTAATATTAGGCCTACTTCTTTTTTTGATAGTCTTTTTTCAGCTTATTCCGACTATATTCGTTATAATTGCCCAACAATTTGATAACCGGAGATATCAGTGTGATTATCATCCGGTTCATCGTTAGAGACATCATTGTCTTTATTACATCCTGACACAATCATGGAGATAATTATAAAGGCCGTCATGAATAAGGCGTATATTTTTTCTTTTGTTTTCATCGCTTTATTTTTTTTGGCAATCTTCTATGGTTCAGACTCATATTCAATTACAAAAGCATAGAAACCACCACCTTCACCTAAGCTCATATCACCATAAGATATTGGAAAATCACCCCAGGTTGAAACGGTAACATTCATCTCTCCAAATAACATTGCATCTTGGGAATATCCTTCATCTTCAAAGTTTGCATCATTAGGTTGGGTATTATCTCTTTCATCTTGGTCAGTTGTTGTAGGTGTACTCGAACTACCGGGAGGGCAATCAGGGCCAAGACAATATTCGTCAACCGCCCAATTCGTGAAATCCATAGTTACCCCACTTAACCACATCCAACCTGATGAAACATCTGATTCAGTATCTGTGCTGTTCTCCTGAAAACCGCCAACTGGGGGCCCATTCATAATATAATTGTGAGTGTCGTCCCATTGATGCCAATAGGATGTGTCATTAATAAGTGTAAAAACAAATTCATTCTCATCAGTGGTTTCCGGACAAACAAGATATCCACCTGATAATTGTGCCAAATATGCTGTTGTCAACCATGATACATTACCATCGGGTATTTCAACCACTTCGTACCAATGTGTTATACCATTATTATTAGTATAACTAACAACAGATTTCCTTGTATATGTGCCAATTTGTGTCCAATCAACATAATATCCACTATAGAATGGGTCTGTTGTAGAATAATAATCTGTTACATCCAATGGAGTTGTTGTTTCTTCAATTGTTTCTTCTACGTCTTTATTGCAAGAATAAAATACAAAACTGCTTACACACATTACAATAAGTGTCCCTAAAAATAATTTTTTCATTTTTAATACTTTTAATATTATGCCTACTCCTTTTTTTTAATAGTCGTTTTTTCAGCTTATTCCGACGGCTCGTATATGAAGCGTAAGGGGTTTTAAAACACTTACTTATCGAGTTTGCACTTAGCCAAATTTGCGATTAACACAAATTTAAACTTTTTAATCAACTCGTCAAATCGCAGATTTGGCGAACTTGATTAAACGTACAAATGTTTCGCAAACCACTGAACCCCTAATGTTTTATTATGCATTGTTGGCGTTTCGTTTATTATTATTTTATTATTTTCTTTGTCACCTGTTTGCCATCAGTATTAATTACAAGGAAATAACAACCATGGGAAAGTTCTTCCGTGCTTAGAGTTAATTTATCTGTATTTGTCTCATTCAATCTAATTAAATATTTTCCGAGTGAATTTGCTAAACTGATGCTAACATTAGAATAAATCCGGTCAAGTTGAATAAAGCAATTGTCATTCATTGGATTTGGATAGATTTTAATATCTATATTTTCATCATAATTGTTAATAGAACTACCAATGGAAATATCTCTTACACATCTAACATAATTGAAAACATACTTAACGTCACCTTGTGGTCCCCCATATTGAGGATAATCTTCTATATTTCCGCTTTTAAGATCACTTCTTTGGCATCCAGCTCCGTGAACATCCATTAAAACTCCAAACATTTTCCCTTGTCCTTCACCAAATGCAATGTATGCTGCGCTTTCACTTGGGTTTGAACCCCATAAGAAAGTAGTGCCAGACCAGAAATAGCCGTATTGACCAGAATTACCATCAGGATCAAGAATTTCTGTAGTTTCGAACAATGGATCTATAGCTGGTGATTGTGTCGTTTGGGGTGACCTGGTGTAATCCACAATACTATGTAATTCTTTAATATTTGGTAATCTCCAATCGCTATAATTTGCAAGATCTAATCCTTCAGCATATTCTAATGATTCTTCCCAATCTCTTACACTACCATCATCTGCTTTTTGCCACATTAATCCTGTAGCTAAATCACTTATAGTTCCATCTCCATTATCTACAAAATCATTCTTTCCATAATCAACATTATTACGAACCATACGACTATACATCATAACATCGGCACCATTACGCGATTTAGGATATCCTTTAATATGCCCATCAACGAAGTTTACTCCAAACACTGTTTCGTTATTTTCAAAAGTGACTCCCACATATTGAGTAGCTGACCATGTTTGAGCATCAATCTCTCGTTCTCCAATTGCTGTATCACCTAATGGTTGATTGAAATAATTAGTATCTATAAACATTTCTACAGCTGTATTATAAGGTCCCACTTGACCTGTAAATAGTATTAGCGAATAGAGGTCTTTTACCGTTGGAACCCGCCAATCATCATAACCAGCAAATTCAGAAGCTTCTACCATAGTGAACATTGTATCAAATGTTATTTTATCCCCCATATCCTGAGCCCACATTAGCCCAGTAACATTATCTGTAATAGTTCCATCTCCATTATCAGTATATGATGGATTATTACCAGAGTAAGTCGCATCTTGACCGTAAAAACCATCTCCTATAGATGGTGCTGAAATAATTGCCGTATTGCTATAGAAATCGGTAATATTTGTCTCTACTATTGGATAATTTTGTGAAAATGCAAATTGATTGCTAAACAGCAACAATATGTAGAAATATAATAGATAAAACTTTTTCATTATTTTAAAATTTTAGATTTGTATAATTAATCATTTATTAATTTTCAATTTGCTTCCATAATGAACGCCAACTATATTATATTCGTTATAATTGCCCATAAAGTGTTGCAATATAGCATGAAGCGGTTTGTGAACGATTCACTTTCAAGCTTTGACTAAGCTGAAACGGGTAAGAACCGTCCTATTACGTACTTCACCGCCTTTTGCCATATTGCGTGTTGTACCTCGTTTATTTCTTCTACCGGAACCAAGAATAGCTAATACTCACCCCATTACCATCAAAACCAAGGTTAGGCGTAAATAAATTATTATTGGAATGATGAAGAAAATTGAAATCTAGCCTGATTTTATTTTGGTTATTTAATATGTACTCAGCACCAATAGCATAAGATAGATTAAAAGTAAAATTACTGGAACCTTGAGGAAATTTATCGAACGCATAAAATACACCATAGCCATATTCGAAAAATGGATGTATCTTCTTTTTACGAAGTGCAGTCCATTTACTGTAGAATTTTAATCCAGTCCCCATTGTTGCATAATCAGTTGTAGTAAACTCTTGTATATTAGCTTCTACACGCATGGAAAACCATCTTGAAAATTCACTTTCGATACCAAAATTCTGCATAAATACGCTATAAGTCTCTTGTGTGTCTTCTTGTCCTGGGTGAACTCCGCTTATGCCAGAATAGTATCCTATATGCCCTTGATAGAATTTTAATTTCTCGTCTTCAAGTAGAAATTCTGAAGCCAAATATGACCCCAATGCAGCACCAGACATTATTATAAAGCCTCTCATTCTATCTAATTGCATGAATGACTCACTCCCTAAAGGATTGATTTGACTATGTAAATTGTTACATAATAGCGCCATTAAAACCGTAAAACTGATGATTTTTAATTTTCTCATAATTATTTAGTATTAGTTTAACATTTTTTAGCTTACATCATTACTATCGGTAAACTATGTTTATTATTCTTTATATCACCTATTCTAATCTAATTACTAAAATAAGAATCCACTTATATTAACAAATTAGAATGAAGAACTTAGTCCTGTCCTTCGAAAATGAGCTACAACGATTTTGAATAAACGCTGTATCGTTTCTCTTGCTTTACCCTTACAATTTACTCCAATTTTTAATAAAGGAAACCTCTAAAAATGCAAATTTCTTCGTTGTTTCGCAATTTTAAAATCCTCATTTACAATAGTAAACTCCGGTTTTCAAGTTTCTTACGCCTTGAAATTTACTATTTTTAGAAGTCCCCTAAAACGCAAAGCGAGAAAACTGACACTTACCCTCTATTGCGTTTAATTTTTGTTATTGCAATAAATCCACAAGTACACTATAGTATTGAGTTGCGATGAAGTCCGCACCATCTTCATTATAATGCACACCATCATCTGCAAAATAATCATCAGAAAAATCAGTAAACATATCTACAGTGATTACTTGAGATGTTGAAGTGGTTTGTTCCGAAGCAATGGTAACTACCTCCTCTTGCATTTGGTCGAAGTAGGTGGTCAACTCTGTAGTCATTATAGAAGAGTGTGCAGGTGCCATTTGTTCTATAATAATTGTTACGTCAGGATTTGCACTTTGTATCTCATCAATAATAGCGTTGATGTTTGTTATTGCATCGTCGTAAAGCAATCCTTGTAGAGCGTCATTAGCCCCCGGAGAGCTGAACAAGACAATATCTGGTGTTCCTGCTTCGGCTAACCAACCGCTGATGCTACTTAAAATCCCTACCGAAGTCCAGCCGCCATGTCCTTCATGATCTACGTCAAAGTCATTACCATTATATGCCGGATACGATGCAGCGTCATTACTTGTGCCAATGTAGTCAAAATCCCAACCGCCATCAATTAAATCTTTCCAGAGATCATATCGATAACTTTCGTGGTCAGGACTTGAACCTTGTACCCGCGATGCGCCTAAAGGCATGATATTATTTAATGAAGTACTTGAAGAGTCATCTTCCTCAATATCATCATCTTTATTGCAAGCTACAATTGATATTGTTAAAATAATCATTATTATTGCATACAACACTTTAGTTAATTCCTGTCTTTTTACTTTCATTGTTTTTTTTTTAATGATTTGTTAAATTTTATTTTAAAGTTTGTTATTTAAGATATTTATTTATTCTGCATTACGCACCAGGCGCACATAATTATAAATTCTTATAGCATCACCTTGTGGACCATGACCAGTTGGATAATCATCAGGATCACCTACTTTGGGATCGCTCCGTTGAGCGCCGGCGCCGTGTACATCCATCCAACTATTCATATATCCCATCGCACGACCAAATGAGATATATGCTGCTTGAGCTCCTTCATGACCCTCTGCCCAACTAGCGTGTGTTGTGTTACTCCAGAAGTAAGGATAATCATCCTGACCACCTTCGTTTGTTATTTGGGTACAATTAAAAATTGGATCGATTGCTGCCGAACTACTTGTAGCTGGTGAAAGAGTATAGTCAACAATACTTTGAAGTTCTTTTATATTTGGTAAACGCCAGTCAGAATATTCTGCATATTCATGATTTTCTGCATAAGTAAGAGCATCTTCCCATTTTAATCCTTCACCATTGTCACTTTGCATCCACATGAGTTCCGTTGCATTGTCAGTTATTGTTCCATCACCATTGTCCACAAAATCATTTATTCCATAAGTATTATTACCACGTACGTACATTACATAAAACATTTTATCGCCACCCATTGTGCTTGTCCCATAACCTTTTATTCTTCCATCAGCCAGATTAGTGCCGAACATAGTTTCATTACCATTCATAGTGGTAGAAACATATTTTGATGTTGTAGCAAATTGTGCATCAATAAGCCGTTCATCTGCGTCAAGATCTCCATAACCAAATTCAAAATAATCAGTATCAATAAAAGGTGTAAATCCTTCAGTAGAAGTTCCTTCATATCCGCTTATATCTTCTCCACTAAAAAGAATAAGAGAATAAGCCTCCTTAATTGAAGGCAAACGCCAGTTGGTATAGCCAGCAAGATTAAAACTTGATGCACCAGCTAATGCATCTGCATAGGAAAGTTTATCATCCGCATCTATAGTGCCATCTTCGTTAAGGTCTGAACTTTGCGCCCACATAAGTCCGGTTACATTATCTGTTACGGTTCCATCGCCGTTATCTGTGTAAGATGGTTGGTTGCCGGAATATTGGGCATCCTGGCCATAAAATGCATCTCCTGAATTTGGTTCTGATATTTCAGCTGTAGTTCCATAGAAAGTAGTTTGATTGGTTCCTACTATAGGATAGCCCGAGATTTCAGGGAGGTTGTCATCAGGAGTATCAACTACAGTGTCATCGTCTTTACTACAAGCGGTAAATACAATCATTGAAATGATCAATACAATTCCTAATAATTTCTGAATTGTGCTACTTGTGTTTAAAATTTTTGTCTTCATTTTTTCAGTTTTTGTTTTCATCGTTTTATCGTTTTATAAATTTTTTAGTATAAATCTCATTCAATCCAACACCTGTTTCCGCATCTTTTACCAGTCGGACATAATTGTAAATTCGGATGGCATCATCTTGCGGACTATGGCCATCTTCATACTCAGTAGGATCACCAATTTTAGGAACACTGTGGCCAGCAAAATCCTTAGCTTCAGCATAACATTGCAATTCCTGCCACAGAATGCCTTCACCGTTGTCATCCTGGATCCACATTAATCCGATAATCAAATCAGTTATAGTTTCACCTCCATTATCCTTGTATGCCATTTCTTCGCCTTTTAGATAATCTGCATCCTGTCCGTAAAAAGCATCCCTTGAAGTTTCAGTATTATTTTCAGTTGTTTCATTATCATCTTTATTGCAAGCTGAAAAGTTTAATCCTAAGAATTTGCTTTTAAATGTTTTCATATCAATTATTTATTACTTCAAATAATTATTTACGGCTGTTGCTCTCTCTGTGACATGCGAGCTAAGTTCGTTTACGGCTATTTGAAAATCTGAACTAGAATTTAAAAATGTATATCCCTCAGTTTCGGTGGTTGCATAAGGCTCAATCAATGCTGAATATGTTGAATATTGAGATTGAATAGTACTTCCATTGAAAGCCCCATCAACAATTTCCTGTAAATAGCTATCGTATTGAGCTTTATAAACAGCATCCTCACACAAGTACCCGATTAATGGCCATTCTGATGTATTTAATCCTGAAAAATCCAATGGTAACGAACCTCCTTGTTTTCCATATTGCAGTGCTTCATTATTATCCCAGGGAATCCAAGTCAGTTTATTGGTATTTGGATCATTATACAAGAAATAATTATGAGTCATTCTTCCATAGGTATCCCAATTTTGAATAACCGTATTCGCTGCCAAATATTTCAAAAACACATCGGTGTCAAAAACAGTTTCTAAATTTGTTCTCCAAGTGGCTGCATATGTTGTTCTTGTGTCGTCGTGCAGAGCAGTATATAAGGTTTGAATATCTGACCAATCCATGTCATCTTCATTTGTTTTTTTAACAAAAACATCTTCTGTAAATGACCCTGAAGCAAAACTTGCTCCATCACCATCTGGTTTATATAAATTTCCATCATCGTCTGAAAATTGTGTATCTAAAACAGTATCGTCAACTTCTTCAACCACAGTATATACTCCAAAATAAACAGGACCTTCCCCAAAATCTACATAAAGTGCATAAAATGCTGTATGTGGTCCTACTAAACCTGCATTCCTAAACACATCGCCTGCTACTTTTTCTCTTAACATCGATTTATCATCATAATTATTTTTAAGACTTAATTTTTTAAAACCATAAAAACGTTGGTTGTCTATCTGTGGATAATCATCTTCAAACTCATCAAAATCAAGCTTAAAAGCCAATTTTAAAATTCCTTTTTTCCAACTTGATTGTAAGCTTGAGTTACCCTTAAAACGAACACCCACTCTGTACCATTCTATTCCATTATAAAACACTTCGGCAGGAACAAAAATGGGATCTTCATCTGTATCAATCAATCCTCCTGGTCCTCCACCAGCACCAAAAGTTCCAAAAGTTTCCGTCATATTATCTAACATACTTTGCCAACGGTCTTCTCTTATGACAATATCAATTCGTTTTACAGCATTGTCCTCAAATACTTCATCAAAATTTGGGTCTGCATCATTGCTGTGTGTTTCTGTTGTCCAATCTGTAGCCTCAAAATCTGTATCATCAATAACTACAGTATTCTCTACTACAATATCATCATCTTTACTGCAAGCTGCAATTGATATTGTTAAAATGATCATTATCATTGCATATAAAACTATAGTTAATTTTCGTCTTTTAGATTTCATGGTTTAATCTTTAATAGTATGTTAAAATTATATTTTCAATTTTACTACAAGCAGAAAAGCTTAGTCCTAAAAATTTACTTTTAAATGTTTTCATATCAATCATTTTTTTAACTTAACTGATACGAAAGTATATAAAGGTTAATGCTCGGCAAAATATAATCGACAGTTCAAAGGATTTTATCTACATAAAAAAAGATTATCTATATAAAAGCAAGAATATAATAATCTACTGTGAAGCTAAAAATCTTCAAATATGTAAATGGTGGGTAATCAAGAAACAGCTTTATTTAACTTTCATTTTACAAAAAATACTTGAGTTATCTATTTCAAAAATTTCTGATTGAACATTATTCTTTGATGCAAGTTCTAGAAACTCTTGTCTGGAATATGTTGTTGCCGTAAATCCATCTTTACAAACAATAGTTCCATTTTTTGTCAATTCATAATCTATTTCACCTATTAATTTATTTTCCGATTGAATTTCAAACCATTTAAGTCTGTGATTCCAGAATTTCTCTGAGTAGGAGGAATAGAGAATAGTACCACCTTTTTTTGTAACACGAACAGATTCTTTCAATAGTTCTAATGGATCAACCTTAAATGCTGAAATACCGTTTTGAACACATATAGTAGTAGTAAAGTAACTATCAGGAAAGTCTAGTTTCTTAGCATCCATAACATAAAATTCAAGTTTATTATTGGACAGAGCGGTTTTTTTAGCCAATTGTACATTGTCTTTTGAAATATCAATACCAACTACTTTTTTTGCTTTTTCTAATAATCTAAAAGCAATACGACCATATCCACATCCTAAATCTAAAACAAGGTCATTATGTTTAATACTGTTTAATACAAAGTTTATTTCAGCTTGCAAAAATTGTTTTACTCTGGGTGGCGCTATCTCATAGCATTTTTCCAGATTGCTTGAGTTTAATATTTCTGAATAATAATTAATCATATAACTTTTTTAGATACTCTCATTGCCTTGCCCATAATTTGCAGCAAGTATGGCAGGTAGCCGTTCCTTATTCTGATTTATATTGATTTCTGCTATTTTCATATATACAACTCTTTGCCTTAATGAACGCTATGCTACTATGTGCTATGACTTGCTGAACTAAATCCAAGGAAGCTAATTCAGTAATAATCATGCAAGTTCATCTTTATTAATTTAATAAATTATGTAAAGATGGAGAAAAAAATGAATTTGAGCTAAAATAATTGTCGGAAAAATTAGACAAAAATTATCTAATTTTCGGAAAACAAACCGGAAACACTTTTGCAAAAATATAAGAATTCTGTAAGCTCGCAAAGTATTTTTGTCTTTTTCCTTAAATCCCGATATGCCATTTGAGCATTAGTTCAAATTTTCTTTTGCTTAATGAACCACTAAGTACGAGACCCGTACGCTTAGTGGTACTTCGGCAGGCTCAGCAGAGCTGTGAGAGGTGCACTGGTGACTATTTTGCCATCAGCCGCCTACTCGATTAGGCACTTTTTTTTATTTTATCAAAACGGCGTTGAACAATTGCCATTTTTTTCATAAACAAGTGAGTATCGAGAAAATAATTAGGATACGCATCTCTCAATTCTTGTATGTTTTCAGTAGAGACTAAAGCAACTTGAAAATTATCATTGTTGCTATATTCCTTTTCTAAATCAGTGTACCTAACATTTGCTTCGTCTAATCTTTCTGGTTCGAAAACTTCAATATTTACATATTTTTTCTTGATGTCAAGTAGGACTAAGTTGTATTTTCCATTTAATTCTTCTTTTTCACAAATAGCGTTAGAAACCTGAGAGAATGCATTTAGCTTAATTTCGATTTGATTATATCTAAATTCATAAACAGCTTGATTATACGTTTCGAACTCTGACAAATGAGCATATTTAGTTAATTGATTTGTTTTTTCAACAAATGAAAATGCAGAACTGGTTAGAGCAAAATATTTAAGCCATTTTTGTTTCCCTTCGTTAAATTTAAGTTGGGTGTTCAGATATGTACCCATTGTTTCTACGGCTGTTGCCCAAGCGTGTTGAACAACGGTTCTTACTTGAACTTCTACTAATAAACCATCCAGTTCTGGATTATCTTCATCTCTATAAACAAAAACTAGATGTATACCCCTATAACCACTTTCTTTAGGCTGCACTATATAATCGTCTTCATTTTTTAACTTTTGTGCAAAATCATTTGATTTTAAAGCTTTTACTAATCTTTTAACTTTAGGTATTGAATACACTACAACTCTTAATCCGGCAATATCTTGCATAGATGAAAGTTGAATATGATTTAGCCGTCTAAGTTTTTTAACAATTGAGGGTGTTCTTTTTAACCTCTTTGCAATTATTGCTTTTGAGTCAATTTCTAATGATTTTTTTATCAAGCATTCTTGAAATTTTTCTATCATTTTTCCATGTATTGAACGCCAATACGTCAATACATCTGATGCTTCTTGAATTTTCTCAGGAGTTTGAGTTTCTTTTGACTTAAAAGTCTTTCCTGCATTTTTAATTTTGTTTTTAGAATACATATGTTTCTGTTCTAATTCAGTTCTTGTTGTCAGAGAGTCTTAAAATTGTACCTAACATTAGTATAAACGGAATTTTCCGTTTATTTCTTTATTATTTTTTGTTTTAAATGCCATATCGTCGAAAGGATTAGCAATATCATTGAACTTTGTGCTTGATGCCTGAGTGTATATTTCAGTTGTCATATTTGTTTCATGTTCTAATATTGATTGACTTTGCTAAACATTAATTTAAATTAAAAATACCATTACAAAAATACAAGAATTCTGTAAGCTTGCAAACTATTTTTGTCTTTTTTCCATTAATTCCGAAGAGATATGCCATCAGAGTATCAACTCAAATTTTATTTTGCTTGATGAACCGCTAAGTACGAGAATCATTTCCCGATACAATGGGCGTGGTGGGAGAGGTGTACTGGTTACTATTTTCAGCATCATCTGCCTACTCGATTGAGCATAGTTTCTAAAAATATATTGGTCTGAAGCTCACACCATCAACCTTATTAAATTCTATAGAAGGAAATGGAACCTTAATATGGTTAATTGCTCTAAATACAATTTTTAACCATTTTTTATTTGTATGAATTTTGGAAAAGTCAATGTCTAATGAAAAAATATATTGACGATATCTTTCTAATTTAGGAAAGGGCTCACCCAAATAATACTTAGGATTTTCAAACTCATATATCATCCCGTTTGCACTGTATCCAAAAGCTAAATTGATCCATGAAGGAATTTTTTTTAATCCTGTTAGTTTTTGCATATTGCCTGATAGCCAATATGTATGAGCATTATAATCTAAAAAAAAACGTTCTAAATGGGATTCTCCAAGATGCGTATGATAATTTGGATATATACTGGGTAAATAGGAGAATTTCATCAAAAATACCTGTTCGTTAAATGCAGCCTCCTGAGTTACAAACAGTAGCGAACCGAATGTGTTTGCTATCATATCTGACCAAGAAAACCCCCATCCTTCATACAGTCCATCAAAAATTTCAATCGGGCTTTGAAAAATTAAACCTATTGGACCTCCATAAATCAGGGCCTTATTTTTATCTACTCCAGCTCTTCGCAATGCGTGGTAAGCAAAATAGCTTTCTTTATATGCTCCAAATGCATGTCCAAATTTATCCATTTGTAAATATCCTTTTGAGTCGTCATAAAAATGAAAAGGAACACGCTTGTGGTCTTTATACCAGATATATTGCAAAAAGGAAAGACCAACAAGGTATGAGCCAACTTCAATTCCTATCGTGGTATTTAATTGCTTCCTGTCAATTGAATCTGGATATGAAGTTACATTTAGCCGTTGAGCAAAAGTGGTCATTGAAACAATTGCTAAAAATAGAACTATGTAAATATGTCTCATGATTTCAACTTTTATTGTTCTATAAAATATTGCTCATTTAGGAAAACCCAAATTAGCATCAAGCTATATTATTCATACTCAATTTATTATTAAACCCAACATCTTTGGAAAACAAACCGGAAATTTCGCCACTCTCCAAAATCCTCGCTGGCTTAGGTTTAATTTAATCCCGATGAAAAATTGGGACTTGGTATTTTACGGTGTTTTTATATTCTCGGGTGTTGGCATTTCGTTATTTATCTTATTTTTTCTTTATGGCAAACTAAAACATTTTTCTTTTCTCCATGCCAATTATGAAATCCATTACCTTTACAATCCTTATAATCTGTACATGTTTCACATTGACCTGTTTTTGTCCATTCTCTGTTTCGAAATGGCTGAAATTTGCTTTTCCAAGTTTCATAAAAATTGTCCGTGCAAATATTTCCCTGTATAAAAGACCTATCAATGTTGGGACAGGCAGAAATCGAACCGTCAATTAGAATTGAACCAATATTAATCCCTGCTCTGCAAAAGAAGTAGGAATCTCTTACATGTGGTTCATATTTTCCTACATATCCTTCACAACTAAACTTTATATCTATCTCTTTCGATTTTCGATGTTTAGTTATAAAATCCATTAATTCAACAAATTGCTTATCTGTCAAAGATAAATCAGAATTATGAGCGGCTCTTCCGATTGGAATAATTGTAAATAATCTCCAAGCTTTTACATTTTTAGAAATCAATAATTCCCTGATTTGTTCTAGTTCATTGAAATTCTTTTGATTAACACAAGTTACAATATCAAAGTTTATTCGATTAGAAGATGATGCTAATTCAATTGCATTTATTACTTTTTCAAAACTATGGCTGTTATTTCTCAACCAATTATGTGATTCTTTGAGTCCGTCTAAACTGATTGTCAAAGCACCAATTCCTGCATTTAGTAATGAAATATGCCTTTCCTTATTGTATAAATGACCGTTTGAAACAATAGACCATTTAAATCCTCGTTTTCGTAATTCTTTTCCACAAAGCTCTAAATCGTTGCGTAAAAGAGGTTCTCCTCCTGTAAATACAACAGTGAAATTTTGAGGTATATTTTTAATTGTATCAATAGCCTGAAAGAAATCATGTGCAGGCATATCTTTATGCAAACTATCTTTGGAACAATCGCTACCACAATGCAAACAATTCAGATTACATCTTGTAGTACATTCCCAAAACAAGTAATTCAGTTCGTGAATTTTAGTTTCCGATTCTCTGAATTTTCTAAAACTATATTTTTTTAGTGATGAAAGCATTTATTTTTCTTCCATGGCTATATCCAAGTTTACGCTTTCATTTATTTGAGTCAAGACAGTATCTTTGTCTGCAAACAGTCCATTTTGAATAGAATCTATATCTTGAAATTGAAGTGTTAAACTTTCTAGCATTTCTGTGTAAAACGAAAATTTGCCATCTTTGTCTGTCAATTCATATTGCATATTTTCTGCCACTGAAACTTTTATCCCTTTAATTGCTAATCCTGAATTTTTAGACTTTACTTGCCCTTCAATAAATAAATCAAGTCCAAAATCTTGAGGTGTTCCGTAACAAGCTTGAAAAATAAACATTGCCGATGTAAAACTTAATCCTCCAACTATTTTTCTTATCCAACTTTTTTTCATAATTGTCAATTTTTATCTAAGGTGGGTTTTATGGTTTGAAGGTTGCTTCTTTCAATTAATGCCAATGTTTTGCAGCTATGGCACATGTCCGAATGCTACTCAAAGTTTAGTTGATTTGTTATATGTTTTAGTTTTAGTATTCATTTTCTATATGACCGATAGTCTGCCATTTGCTTTAGGTACCGCAAGTTTTGTCATTTAAATTTATAATGTAGTCCAACAAATGAATGAGGAATTAAATGCTCCAGCATCAGGAAAAAATATTCTGTACTTCCAAGTCCAATTCCACCAAAAAGTTCTACACTATTTGAAATTTTGTAATTTAGTCCAATACTTCCATTATTCTCAACAATCACATTTTTCGTGTCTTTAAAACCTGTCCCATGTCCTCCCCATTCTTTATATTTAACTTCATAAATTGAAAAATCCAATTGCATAAAAAAGTTCATTCTCTTCGATTCTGAATCAACAATATATCTGTAGCCAAAATTAATTCCAATAGAATTTTTCTCGGAGTCAGCTATTACTACTTCATCACCGAAGTAATTATTTAATAGTATGTTGAAATTTGGTCCAAAGTAAATAAGATGATTCATTTTCGATAAATTTAATGCAACAACTGAATGTAAAATTGGATAATTAAATTGTTGTACTGCATTAATCCCTAATCGCCAATACGTAGTTGAATAATAGGGGATAATTTTTTTATCATTGTTTTCTGGTGTGATTTCGTCTTTACTTGCCCAAATGCAACTTAGCACTTCATTATGAGAGATATAATCATGTTTCTCTGTTTTCCTTTTTTGATAGCTGTAGAAAATATTCTGATCATTTATTAGTGTGATCTTACAACAAATTGTATCACCTGATTTTGTTAGTATTTGATCAATAATATTTTGGCTACTTACCAAATTACTAATCATAATCAATGCTAATAATGTCAGTATTTCTCGTTTCATTTTAACGCCTATTTTCCACTTGCTTTCGAGCCTTTATTGGCAAAGGTTTTTCACTTTGGATTTAAAGAGATATTTTACCATTTTCAATTTTGAAGCTGTAAAGTACAGATGTATCTACAGATTTACCATTAATTGTTCCAGCTATCCATTTTTCTAATTTTGCAAATACAGCAACTATTTGTTCATCTAACTCTGGATTTTTCGTTTTATTATCGATTTCACAGCGAACCATTTGACCTTTGCAATTAATAATCAAATTAACCATCCCTTTATCATGGTAATCAGGCTTATCTAGTAAAAAATTAACATTAGAATTCAACTGCTCTTCGATTTCTTGATCAGTAAATGGGGCTTGAGCTTTTACCTGTCCGTTCCCTGGAAATGGTAGAATCGCAATCACTTGATAATTGTCGCAAACTCCTGGAATAGGTTCGTCCACTAGCATTGTTGCTACCATATTATTCATTCCAGTATTTTTGGTTGAGGAGCAAGAATTCATAATTGCAAATGCAAGAACTACTAAACTGAAAATTGATATCTTTTTCATATATAAAAATTTAAAGTGTTAAGTAGTGCCTCTAAGAAAACAGTTCAAAATTAAAAACATCTCTTTTTGCGATATTTCTATTTTTTTCATTTGTCTAATACAAAAGCATTTACTGCATGAAAGAAATAGAAATATCATCAAAAATAAATTATTTTATAAAAATTGCCTGTTTTCTTAGAAACACTAAGTATAATTCTGTTTATAATGTTTGCTAACTAATATGTGCATCCGAGTGCCCTATATTTGAAATATCGCTAATATACAAATTATATTTAGTTTGTTTAAAATCTGGTATTTGAATATTTTGTTTCATAAAAGTAAGTTGCCTATATTTATTTTTGCGAATTTATAAAAAATCTGCCGGACTTTTTATATGGCTAAGACTTTTATTTGATATATGTGCGAATATTTCTGTTGTTTTACTTGATTCATGCCCTAATATTGATTGACTTTGCTAAACATTAATTTAAATTAAAAATACTATTGCAAAAATATAAGAATTCTGAAAGCTTGCAAACTATTTTTGTCTATTTTACATTAAATCAGGAGAAATAATCCATCATAGCATTAACTCAAATTTTCTTTTGCTTGATGAACCGCTAAGTACGAGACCCGTACGCTTAGTGGTACTTCGGCAGGCTCAGCAGAGCTGTGAGAGCTGCACTGGTGGCTATTTTGCCATCAGCCGCCTACTCGATTGTAAGCCGTTAATTTTTGTTTTTCATTCGTTTATCATATTTTAAGAACCAATCATATAATTCCTGCTCAGGATAAATTTGCCAAAAAATTCCATGACCCGCATCTGGATCCAAGGTGAATTTCATATGTTGATTTTTCCCTTCTAATCTTTGGATAACTCTTTCTGTGTCCTCAAATTGAACCACATTATCTTTTTTCCCGTGAAAAGCCCAAATAGGCATATCAACCAGATTTTCAATATTTTTGTCGAGATACTCAATATGACTCGTAAATCCATTCACGGGAGCAATAGCAGCAAATTTTTCTGGATATTTTATTGCCAGATACCATGTTCCAGCACCGCCCAAACTCAATCCTGTTAAATAGACTTTATTTGTATCCACTCTATATTTTGTAATAATTTCCTCATAAAAATTATCAAACCAGTTGTCTGTTGACCATCTATGATTCAATGGACATTGTGGAGCAACAATAACAAATGGGAATTCACGCCCCCTCCATATTTGATCAGGTATACCATATGTATAGAGCTTTATTGTATCTGTGCCTCTTGCTGAGCCTCCATGCAGATATATTATTAATGGCCATTTTTTTATTGTATCATCTTTGTATTCTTTTGGCACATACGATATATAATGATAATTAGTATCTATTGGATTTATTTTCAGCCCTTTATCAAGAACCATATCGCAACTCAATTTCCCATTTTTCGTCCAACTTTTATAAGAACCATGCATTTGTCCCTTACCATTTTCAATGTCTCCTTTTATCCAATGGCTGATTGAACTCATTTGCCCGTTTGGATACCATTCTTCATCCAGACCGTGATGGCTACCATCAACATAATTGATTCGAGAATCGCGTTGTCCGTTCTCATACCACGTTTGATAAAGTCCTTGTTTTGTATTTGAATGATAATTACATTGAAGCTTCTCCTTAAAATACTTATCAAGCCTGCTATATGTAGCATCCATCTGAATTTGACCATTTTCGTAATAATCCCTTACATGATATAATTTTGTACTATCGTCAAATTCAACAATTCTTTTGTAGATAATAGTATCTCTATTATGAGGAATGTGAAGCAAGAGTGTATCAATATCCTGAGATTTAACATTCTCAGAAATTATTAATAGGATTATGGAAAGAATTATGTATTTCATTTTTATGGGTTATAACATTAGTATAAACATAAAATTCCGTTTATTTCTTTATTATTATTTGTTTTAAATATCCATATCGTAGAAGGGATTATTAATTTCATTGAACTTTGTGCTTGATGCCTGAGTGTATATTTCAGTTGTCATATTTGTTTCATGTTCTAATATTGATTGACTTTGCTAAACATTAATTTAAATTAAAAATACCATTGCAAAAATATAAGAATTCTGTAAGCTCGCAAAGTATTTTTATCTTTTTTACATTAAACCAGGAGAAATAATCCATCAGAGCATTAACTCAAATATTCTTTTGCTTAATGATACGCTAAGTATGAGAATCGTATCCCAATGTTTCGGGAGTGGGAGAGCAGCATTGGTTCCGATTTTCGGGTTCTTTTGACTACTCAATTGGCATTTTATTATATTTTCTTTTCTTCCCATACTACTATAGCTAATAAGACTTTGTTATTCAAATATTATTACCCAATTTAATGTTAGTATATTTTTCAGTAACTTTATAATTATAATCCGGATAATCATATATAGGAATTCGTTGTTCTGTCTCGCCAATCGAGTACCCCCAAATACTTTCATAATCTAAAATATCTTCTCCAATGTCTTCGAGCTGGCGGAGGTATTCACTAAGGGATTTGGATTCAATAATGATCACCTTGTCCATTTTTTTCATTAAAGGACTATGGTTCCGGGTGTGATCCAGTTCAAACTCTAGTATCCTTCGTCCATAACGTGTAATACCGATGGTGCGAAATGTAAGACTTTTCCCAACCCCTGGTAAATTAAGTACATTTCTGTCGGTACCTAAAAATGGCAAGCCACTTTTTTTCATCAGTTCTGCCATATCTTCTACAATTGAAGCGGCATTGTTTGGAAAATCTTTGATAATTGAATAATACTTTTCAGGAATTTTACCTATCAGCTTTTCTTCCATCTGTTCCTGAACAGCCCTTTCGTTGGTGGCAAAATTGAAATTATTCTCCATATACCCTTTTACACTAAAAGTATAATAATTGATAATACCTATTTTGTTTAATACTTTCCGAAGCTTAGCGGCATGGCCTCTTCTGGAAGCCGCAGTAATAAATACATGCTGGTTTGTAACTGTCCAACCGGCTGTATTTAGAAGTTTAATTGCATCGCGTGCTTCAGGTGTTACTTCCATAGGTGACTCAAAATGGGTTTGTATGAAAAATTGTTTTATTCCAATTTTGGATGCCTTCTTTTTAAAGTCCCCCAATATTTTTACAAGTTCAGGCGTAATCCTTTGTGGCAGATATACCGGCAAACGGCTACCCAGCCTAACTCGTAAGAAATGTGCATATTTTTTGCCAATCGGTTTTTTCTTATTTGCCTCCACTTTATTTGCAGCCATCCTGTAAATCTTGTCCAGAATTTTTTCAAGAGACTTATCAGAACTCATCAAAGCATCTCCGCCGGTGATTAAAATATCGCGTAACTGAGAATCCTTTTCAAAATAATCCAGCAAGGTTCCCAACTTTTCGTCCCAGCTTTGCTTAGGTTTTAATTTGTCTAAATTAAAATTCAGGTTTCCTCTCTGGAAGCCAAACATTCGTTGACATGATGCACATAAACCACCGCATGCCCGCCCCATGGTATCTGGGATTAAAATTGCCACTTCGGGGTATCGCCTGTGAATATTATGTTCGTTTGGTAAATACCAACCAGCTGCATTGGGTTCTCCGGGTTCTACTTTATCTTCTTTTTCCCAGGCTACTATTTTTCCGTATTCATCTATCAATTGCTGGCTGTAAATTACGTAATACCTTATGGCCAGATCAGCACCGACAGCAAAATAGGGTACCCTCACATGCAATAAGGAAAGATAATAAGGATTTACAAAAAAGGGAATCCCTTTTGCTTTTGCTTCATATAAAACCTTCATTGTATCCGGATCGAGAGAGTTATCGAGTAATTCATTCAATAAGTCAGGCGAGCGTACAGCAAAGCGTAGATGAAATAATCGATCACCCCACCATTCAAGAGTTTTCAGGTATTTTTGCTCTTGCGACATTCCTTCGAGAAAACAGAATTTAGTATCACTTATTTCTCCCTTATCAATTTTACTGATGATAATTTTTAGAATCCTTTCCCGGTTTTCTTCTCTTAGTTTAATAATCCTGGGATCAAGGCCAGAACACCATCTATCCATCCATTCTTCAACTTTTTCCTGCGATGGAATAATCCTTTTATATTCACCGGTGAATTGTCTGAAAAGCATTAACATATCCTTAAAAAAAGATGGTTTTGCTCCTCCTGTACCTCGTTTTACTGCAAGCCAGATAAGTTGAATAGGATTGCTTATGGCTTTCTCTCCTCGAAGGTTTTGGTCATCAAATTGCCGGCCTGCATTGTCAATATAATCCAAAATACGGATCGCAGCATAATCCTTCCAGCTCAGTTTCTCAAATGCTATCCTTCCATGGACTTCCCTTTTATAAAAATTATATGCATCCTGATTATCTTTAATTTTATTCAGCACCCAGTTTCTTACACCGATCAATGCCTCGGTTTCATTTCCTGCATTTTGCATAATTTCTTCGAGTGTTGGGTTTTCTTTGAGCAATTGCCTAAGAAGCTTATGTGATTTTACGCAGATTGCAATGTGGTCGAGTTCGTGGGTTATTGTAGCCATGACTTAAATTTTACAGTTTAAACAGAAATATATAAGGTAGAGCATTTTCAGTTATTTGGAGATATTGCTGTTAGTCATTTATGAACTATACGCAAACCAGCAAATTCAGTAGTAATCTCGCAATTTCATCTTTATTAATTTATTCAAAATATGTAAAGATGAAGAAAATAAATGAATTTTCTGTACAAGAATTGACTGAAATATTAGACAAAAATTCCCTATTCATCGGAAAACTAACCGGAAATTCCGCCTCTCTACAAAATTCACAAATAATTAAAATTACATATAGCGAAAGACATACCCAATAAACCCGCCGGCTTGGATTTCGCACATCAAATATAAAACTAATGAGCTCGTGTTCAATAGTTTCTTGCTGTTTTTATGTTCCTATGTGTTGTGCACTCGTGCTTTGTTTTTATTCTCAAATAACTTTTATAACTACTTTTCCCTGTGCGTGTCCCTGGCTAACATATCGCATTGCATCAATAGTTTTATTAAGTGGGTACTGCTTTTCAATAACTGCCTTAATATTACCATCCTCAATAGTCTTTGCAATAAACTCCAAATCTATTTTATTTGATTTTGCAGAAAGAAAATGCATTTTTTTTGAGCTAAGTGACATTATTTTTCCAAACAAGATTGACTTGATAATCTGCTTCATAGAACCGCCAATCATTACATAGATACCTTTCTTATTTAAGATTCGGTTGTAAGCAAGAAATGAATAATTCCCATTAATTGCCAGAATGAGGTCATAACGTTTTTCATTTGTAGTAAAATCTTCTTTTGTGTAATCAATACAATGGTCTGCGCCAAGAGCAAGCGTCTGTTCTATTTTTTTAGTGCTACATACTGCTGTTACTTCTGCACCAAAATGTTTAGCGAGTTGAACAGCAAAAGTGCCCACGCCTCCACTGCTACCAACTATCAACACTGTATTTCCTTTTTGAATATTACCTTTGTCTCGTAATCCACGCAAAGCTGTTGTTGCCGCTACAGGTAAGGCTGCTGCTGCTTCAAATGAAATTTTAGCAGGCTTTGATATCAATGCTTTTTCAGGGGAAATAGTATATTCAGCAAACCCTCCAAGTCCACAATCAGAAAGGTCTCCAATAATTTCATCTCCAGGTTTAAATTTCTTTATATTCTTACCAATTGATTCTACTTCTCCTGATATATCTGCTCCAAAAATCTTTCTTTTTGGAATCATGCCCATTTTCATTGACCTGTAATCTAAAGCATTTATTGAAGTCGCATAAATTCTTACCAAAATATCATTGTCTTTTGGTGAAGGTCTCTCAATATCGCAATATACTAATTTGTCAGGGGAGCTCTTCTTGTCGTAAACTACTGCTTTCATTTTTATATTAATTTCAGATTATTGTGTATAGATCTGGGTGTATATACTTGCATCTTGACTATGGTAAATTTATTGTATTCATATTCAACATTTTACTAAATCCGACATCTTCGGGTTTTAGTGCAAATTTAGTAATTTGTTTTTTAATTCTTTTAGCAAGTCCAAGTTTTCTTCTTTGGTTAAGAAACAGATATTGGTTTGGAAGTTTGTATGGATTTTTTTTAGTAATCATAGTCCAGATTATTGCTCTTAGTTTTCTTGCAGAAGTACTTACTTGTATGCAGGGGCTAGCAAAAAGTTATGTTTAAGGGAACTGAGATAAATAAGTTATTTCGGTACTTTTCTTGCCTAATGAACTGCCGAATTGTATGCTTAGTGGGGTGAAAGGAGCACTGGCGGTCATTGAACCATTAGCCGCCTACTTGATTGTAGGTCGTTTTATTTATTCATCATTCTATTAATATTCGGCATTGTTAACAAAGTATACTTAATTGATTATTCCATTTCAACATGAGCATCATTACAGCTTGTTTCAACATTTCTAACTTTTTAGTATAGCACTTGCTTTTTCTTCTCATTCTTGCTAAGAAGTGCCTGAATAAACTA
>JABHKC010000241.1 GCA_018692315.1 Bacteroidota bacterium
TAGCCGGATTTTCAATTCCTGTACCATCAAAAACTGTAATTTGCACTGAGTCGGAATTTGAGCAACCGGTGTTTGGGTCTGTATAAAAATATGAAATCCAGTAAGTTCCAAGGTTAACAATTGTCGGGTCGAAAAAGCTTCCTGAAATTCCTGCTCCTGAAAAAGTGCCACCTGTAGGCGTTACGTTTGGTAGATTTATTGGGACTGAATTTATTCCAATTGAATCAGGGAAACCCGGCTCAAAGGTGATTGTTGGCAAAAGACTTACAATTACAGTATAAATATTAATGCTGTCTCCACCAAGGTAATTTTGCAAAGTATCGTAATATTTGCCAGTGGTATCAGTCCAGTTTCCAAGAATTTCAACACTATCGCCTTCACATATTTCTATTGTATCAACATTATTTAATAGTGAGTTTTCGTACCAAACAATTACTGAATTGAAATAATGTGAAGAAAGTACATCGTTGTCGCCGTCATTGTCAATATCGATTGAAAAAACAGAGTATGCACCATTATATTGATGGGATATTATTTGCATGGCTGAAAAAGTTCCATTCCCAGAATTCAAATAATAGGCAATTCTATTATCGAATGAGGTAGAAACGACATCAATATCTCCATCATTATCCAAATCGATTGTAAATATTGAGAGAGGCCCAAAATTAGTAGTAGAAATAATTTGTTGACTACCAAAATTTCCGGTTCCATCGTTTACATACCAGGCAATTTTATTGTCATTATATGAAGATGAAACTATATCTTTATAACCATCTTCATTAATATCTGCTGCACAAATATCACTTCCTCCTATTATTGAGGATGTAATAACTTGATCTGCTGTAAATATTCCCAAACCATTGTTTTCATTCCAAGATATTCCTTGCCCTTCAGGACCAATAATATCTAAATCATTATCGTAATCCAAATCGAAAGCAATTACAGATTTCATGAAAGAGGTTGTTTCTGAAATTGATTGTGCTATTCCAAAATTGCCATTTCCATCATTTGCATGCCATATAATTTTTCCAAAATTAATATCTGCATGTATTACATCATTATCTAAATCGTTATCTAAATCGGCTGAAATAACTGATATTGCCCCCCAGGCATAATTATAGATAATTTTTTGACTACTGAAATTCCCATTTCCATAGTTCTCATACCATGCAATTTTATTGTCCCATTGCGAAGCTGAGAGAATATCATTGTCGCCATCATTATCTAGATCTATTGCGAAAACTGAAATGGCACCTACGGCTGTATCGGTAAGCACTTGCTGAGAGCTAAAGTTTCCATTGCCAAAGTTTTCGAACCAGGAAACTTGCCCATACTCTGATGCATAAATAACATCAATATCGTTGTCGTTATCCAAATCGATAGCAAATAAGGTTCTTGCTCCATCCATTGAAATATTCTGGATAATATGAGTATTAAATGTGAGTTGGGAAAATGTGGTTTTTACAGCTATTATCAGCAATAAATAAATAATATGGTGTTTCATAGCTTATATAAATTTCAAGTTTATAAAAAATTTAACTAATAATAATTTGTAAGCTAAAGATTTTTTAATTAATATTTTCCTCTCTGAAATCATAAAAACAGAGAGGTTTTGTCAAATTAATTTGTTTTGCCAAGCATAAAATTAGTCTTTTTTCTAGAATATTGGATTTTTTTTGGGTTGTGGTATATAGGCCTGAGTTGCAAGTTTTTATGTCATCTACCTTAAGGCTAAAAAATCTACAAGTATCTGTTTTGTTTCTTGTCATTGTTTTGAAATATTTTTGTTTCTACGTAAATTTTGAAAAAGGTTACAGGAAAATTGATTCTTTTGGTTTTCTCTTTTCTTCAAAACATATGAAACCAATTGTTCAGCCTAAACAATTTGTATTGATTAAGAAAAGTTAATTATTCAGATTAATTTCAAAAGGAGCAATAAAATTCATAATTTTGAAGTATGAAAAATATTAGTTTAGTTTTATTGGTTCTTGTTTCACAATTTCTTCATGCTCAAGTTGATTCATCAAAATTAGCAAAGTACTCTCCTAGCTTCAAATTCAAAGAAGGTATTTATCTAAATTTTGAGCAAGTTAAATCTAATTCACCTTTAACAAAATCAAAAATTGTTACTAATGTAGATTTCAATAGTTTAGATTTTTTTGAACTAATTCTTAAAGAGAAAACCATTTCGTTTTTCGACAATTTTGGCAGTAAAAAAAGTGTAAAGTCCGATAATATTTGGGGATATTGCCGTCAAGGGATTTTATTTGTTCAATGGAATAATGAAATTAATCGCATCCCAATTATTGGCAAAATCTGCCATTTTGTTTCAAACGAAACTGTGTATCAAGAAGGAGGATATTCGCCAAGTGCAAGCTACAACTATTACGATCAAATGAGGATGCCCGTTTATCAATCGAAAGAACTTCGGCAATATATTATTGATTTTGAAACAGGTAAAATTATGGAATATGATAAAGAAAGTTTGAAAGTCATACTGATGCGTGACCCCAAATTGTATGAAGAATTCAACGAACTTAAAAGGAGAAAACAAAGAAAAATGAAGTATTTATATCTACGGAAATATAATCTTCGGAATCCTTTATATATTCAGAGATAGTGCCCTGTTGTTTTACCTAA